>JAJXXS010000257.1 GCA_021780975.1 Pseudomonadota bacterium | reverse complement strand
GACCACGGAAGCGTTGCGGCCGGACTTGGAGAATTCGGCCTTTTGCACCACCATGGGGTCGCTGCCGACCATGAAGACGTTGCCGGTGCGGAGTTCCTGTGCGGTTTTCATACTGCGTGCCTGCGCTGGGTTTAATCAAACCGGCAATTATATCTTTTTGTTGATAAAAATCACCAGTTGGCTGGCCAGATCCTGCTGCGTGCGCAATTGCCGTTCCCAGGTAGCAGCGTGCCGGGTAAGTGTCTTCAGGTCGCGAGCGAGCGCGGGCCAGGCTGCGCCGGGCGCAGCGCCGCCGTTCCAGTTTTCATGGAACCGCCTCAGGGCCGATGCTGCGGCGGCAGGCAGGGCAAGGGTGTAGCGATCTAGGAAGGCATCAAGCTTGGCGAGATGGGCCTGCTCCGACTGCGGATAGATGTGCCAGACGAAGGGCCGCGCCGCCCATTGCGCGCGGACGAAGGAATCCTCTCCACGGACGAAATTCAGGTCGCAGACCCACAGCAGTTCGTCGTACTCGCTCTGGCTCAGGAAAGGCAGGGGTTGCACGCAGAGTCTACCTCTTCGCCAGGGTCCGTGGCCGCGAAAGCTGGCCAAGGCTGGATTGTCAGTCCCGCCTGGCGCAATGGCCAGTATGGGCTGTCCACCTTGCGCCCAGGTTTCAAACAGGTCGGCAAAAGCGGGGTTGGGGTAGCCAAACAGGGAGACGACAAGGGTGTTCACTGCGGGCCTCTCCAGCCCCATGCGCTGCCAGAAAGCCTGCGGCTGTTGTTGCGCGGCCTCGCGCTTTTGCGGCAACTCGGTCTCGCGTAACAGACCGCCGGTGCGTGCGGTGAATCCCGGATAGAAAAAATACTGGGTGAGAGGCAGGCGCGGATGAGGGGAGGGCAAGCCGTGGCAGTCCTCCACCCAGGCTTCGGCACTGAGATACTCGAGGTTGATCCATACGGGCGCTGGCTTCCGCTTCACCATGGCGTCGAGATAGCGTTCCGGCAACGGGCAGCCGAAAGCCTCGATGACAGCGTCGCCGGGTTCTGTTTCGGGAAAGTCTTTCCGCCAGGCGTGAATCTCGACGCCGGCGACTCGCTGTTGGAGCGATGTCGGGTCCAGGCGCGGTTCCATCTTGCCCAGCACCTGCAGCTGGTCGAGCCAGAGGCGCACCTGCAGCCCATGTTCTCCGGCCAGTTGACGCGCGAGACGCCATGTGACACCGGCGTCTCCGTAGTTGTCGATGACCCGGCAGAATAGGTCTAGGGCGCGCAATGGCATGAAGAAAAAAGGCCGGTTGCCCGGCCTTTTTTTGGCGTCACGAGGGCGACCTCATTTTTTCTTGCTGAGGCATTCCTTCATGAATTTTTTTCGTTCCTCACCTTTCATGCCTTTGGCTTGGCTATTGCATTCACGCATCTTCAACTGCTGGGCGGTGAGTTTCTTCTCCGCTGCAGGGGCATCAGCCGCCTGGCTTGGCGTGGGGGTGGCAGCCTCAGCTTTGGCGCCCAGGCATTCCTTCATGAAGGCCTTGCGTTCTGCCCCGGTTTTACCCTTGGCCTGGGTGGCGCACTCCTTCATTTTCGTCTGCTGGGCCGACTCCGCGTGGGCGGGGGCGGAGAGCCATAGCGCAGCGGCGGCAAGCAAAATCGGCAGGGTCTTCTTCATGTCTTCTCCTCTCTGAGTTGGGTGGGCGCCACAAGTGTAGCGCAAATTGCCACGCGGCCCGCTCGTGTGCTTGTCAAAGCCTTCTGGGCCGTGTAGAAAAAGCGTTAATCCAGTATCTGGAGACCACAAACAAAGTTTAATGTTTTTTTAAGCTTTTGTGCAAGTTGAGTGGGTAGCTAGAAGTCGGAATCCGGTCTCCCGCGGCAGTCGCGGCAAGAGTACGCACGACGGCAGTGCCCGCAAGCGCAATGTCGCGCGCTTCCGTTATCGCGACTTTTCATACGCCTAGGGAGGGTTTCTTTTATGGCAACTGGTATCGTCAAGTGGTTCAGTGACGCCAAAGGGTTCGGCTTCATCACTCCGGATGACGGGGGCGAGGACGTTTTCGCTCATTTCTCCGCCATCAACATGAACGGCTTCAAGACCCTGAAACAAGGGCAGAAAGTCAGCTTCGAAGTGAGTCAGGGCCCCAAGGGAAAACAAGCCTCGAATATCCAGGGGGCCTGAAGAACGCTTGCTCTCACAAGACCCCGCTACGGCGGGGTTTTTTGTCTGTGGCGGAAGTCATGACGCCGGCGCTTGGGGTTTTGTGGCAAAAGCGGATGTCCGCCGGAGGTAATTTCGAGAATTCCGCCCTAAGTAGTGGACAGATAAGATTTTCTTTGTGCTAAACTGGCCAAAACCGCCGAGGAGAGCATGGCAGAGGAGAATGCATCGTCGCGCAGCGAGGCGCCTACAGCGCGCCGTTTGCTGGAGGCTAGGCGCCAGGGCATCACGCCACGATCGGTCGACCTGACAGTCTGTTGCGTGTTGTTGCTCGCAGCGGGCACTGTGTTCTTTTTCGGTTCTGCCTGGTTGGCACGTTTGCGTGGCCTGTTGGCCGCAGGTTGGGCCGGCCAGATGGGCTGGGCCGACTTGTTGCGTAATGGCGCAGAAGTCGCGTTGCCCCCCTTGCTGCTCATCTTCTTTCTCCAGTTGGTGGCGCCCCTGCTGCTGTCCGGATGGATCTTCGTTCCCGCCCAGTTTGAATTCCGCCTTTCCCGCATCGCCCTATGGCGCGCGTTTTTGCGTCCGTGGCAGTGGGCCGGCGTGGCGGATTTTGTCAAGGCAGTGATCAAGCTTGTGGTTCTGGCTACTGCTGTGGCCTGGGTGGCACGGCATTTTTTCCCCACGGCTACTTTGTGGTTCGGTGTACCCACGCAGGAGGGCGTGAACGCGGTGGGCGAAATTCTGACGAAAAGCGCTCTCGTGCTTGCTGTCGCCTTGGTGTTGCCTGCCGTCCTGGATGCCTTGGACCAGTGGTGGAGGCATTGGCGAGGGCTGCGCATGAGTGTGGCCGAGGTGTTGGCAGAAACGCGCGAAGCGGAGATATCGCCCCAGGTTTTCGCGCGCCTGCAGCAACGCTCCTCCGAGCGCAGGGCGGCGCTCCTCGAGGATGAGGCATGAGCGCGGCACAGGGATCTCTGGCCTGGGTGCAGCCGGTGGGGCGGCTCGCCGGGCCGGTGCTGGTGCTGCTAATCCTGGCGATGATGGTGCTGCCTCTGCCGCCTGTCGCTCTGGACGTGCTGTTCACCTGCAACATCGCGCTTGCCATGATTGTCCTGTTGGTCAGCCTCAACGCGTCGCGCCCGCTCGATTTCTCCGTCTTCCCGACCGTCCTGCTGCTCACCACCTTGTTGCGCCTGTCCCTCAACGTGGCTTCCGTGCGCCTGGTCCTGATGCAGGGGCAGACCGGGCCAGCGGCCGCGGGCAAGGTGATCGAATCCTTCGGCAATTTTCTGGTGGGCGGCAACTATGCCGTCGGCTTGGTGGTGTTCGTGATCCTGGTCATCATCAACTTTGTCGTCATCACCCGCGGCGCTGGCCGCATCGCCGAGGTTGCGGCGCGCTTTACTCTGGATTCCTTGCCGGGCAAGCAGCTCGCCATCGATGCCGACCTGAATGCGGGCTTTGTCAACGAGCAGGAAGCACGAGGGCGGCGCGCGGATCTGGCCAAGGAATCGGATTTCTACGGTGCCATGGATGGTGCTTCCAAGTTTGTGCGCGGCGACGCCGTGGCTGGGATCATCATCATGGCGGTCAACCTTGTCGGTGGGGTGAGCCTTGGTTTGTTCCAATACGGCATGGGGATTGCCGAAGCTTTCAACCGTTACGGTCTGCTCACCGTCGGCGATGGCTTGGTGGCACAGATTCCTGCCCTGATCATCTCCACCTCTGCCGGCATCGTGGTGTCGCGCGCCACGTACGCTCAGGATCTGAGCCGGGAATTCCTCCTGCAGGTTTTCGGCCGTCCGCAGACGCTCTATGTGGCCGGTGCAGTGTTGGCCTTCCTCGGGCTGTTGCCGGGCACCCCGCATCTGGCATTTCTGCTCGTGGGCGCGCTCTTGTTGGCGGCGGGACAATGGCAACAGAGCGGCACGCGCCGCGCCGTCGAGGAGGAGGAAATCCCGGAAGCAGAGGAGGATGCGCTTGCCGAAGTCACTTGGGATGACGTTCCGCCTGTCGACGTGCTTGCGCTTGAGGTCGGCTATCGCCTCATCCCGCTGCTCGATCGGCAACGGGACGGGATACTGCTGCAGCGCATTACCGAAGGGCGCCGCCGCTTCGCATTGGAGATGGGTGTTGTCGTGCCGCCGATTCGTGTGCGCGACAACCTGCAACTCAAGCCCAACCAGTATCGCATCACCTTGAAGGGGGTGGAGATGGTGCGCGGCGAGGTATACCCCGGGCGGGTCTTGGTGTTGGACGCGGAAGAGGAATATAGCGGCAAGGCGGGCCACGATCCCTTGACCGGTACTTTTGGGCTCTGGCTGCCGGAGGAGGACGCGCAAGGCGATGAGGCCGCCCTGCTACCCGCAGACATCATTGCGCGTCATATGGAGGCGGTCTACCGGGCCCATGCGGGCGAGCTTCTCGGCCGCAGCGAATTGGCCCAATTGCTGGAGAGTGTCACACGCTCCACTCCGGGTCTGGTGGAAGAGGTGGTTCCCAGGGTGTTGTCCTTGAGCCTGGTGCAAGGACTGCTGCAGAACCTGGTGAATGAGGGGGTGAGCATCCGTGATGTGCGCACCATCCTGGAAACGCTTGCAGCGCAAGGCGCGCGCACGCAGAACCTGGAGGAGTTGACGGAAACCGTGCGTGCGGCCCTCGGGCGGGCCATCGTCGATCGCCTCTTCGAGGGCGCCGAGACGCTCCATGTCATCGCCTTGTCCGATGCCGTGGAGGTGCGGCTGCTGAAGGAAATGGGCGAGGAGGGCGAAGCTTTGATATCACCGCAGTTGAGTGAGGCGATCATCGAGGGCGCGCAGGTCGCTCTCGGCGAACAGATGGAGGAAGGCTATCCCGGCGTGCTTCTGGTTCAGCCATCTCTGCGGCCTGTTGTCTCGCGCATACTGCGCCGTGGGCAGGTCGGCATGGCGGTCATTTCCTTTGCGGAAGTTCCGCTGGAAAAGACGGTTGAGATCAGCAACGAGTTGAGGCTTGCCGCATGACTCCGCGTCGTTATGTGGCCGCCCATGCCGCGGAGGCCCTGACGCGCATTCGCGCAGAACTGGGGGAGGATGCCTTGGTGCTGGGTTCGCGGCCGGTGCCCGGCGGCGTGGAATTTCTCGCCAGCGCTTACACCGACTTGGTCGTGGAAGCGCAGGAGCCTCTGCCTGCCCGCGGCCTGCTGGACGAACTGCGGGATTTGCGTCGCCTGGTTGGCAGGCAACTGGGCGGACTGGCGTTCAGCCAGTGGAAGCGTCGCGACCCGGCGCGTGTGCTCCTCACCGGCACGCTGCTGGACGCCGGCTTCAGTCCGCAACTCGCGCGCACGCTGGCGGCGCATTGTCCGCGCGGCTTGGAGGAAGGAGAGGCCTTGCGCTGGGTGCGCCAGGTTCTCTTGAAGAATTTGCCTGTCATAGCGGATGAAGCCCTGCGGCCGGGCGCCCGCCTCGCCCTGGTAGGCCCCACGGGGGCCGGCAAGACCACGACGCTGGCGAAGCTTGCCGCGCGTGCGGCGGAGATCTGGGGGTCGCGCGCGGTGTGCATGGTTTCGGTGGACGATTACCGTGTTGGCGCGCGTGCACAGTTGGCCGAGTACGCCCAGCTTCTCGGTTGCGAGTTCCGTGCCTGGGCAAGCGCCGGGGACTGGCACGCAGGGCTCGCCTCGCTGGGGTCCGCAAGCTTGGTGTTGATCGATGTTCCGGGGCATGCGCAAGGCGATGAACGGGTAAGAGTGCAGCATGAAAAGCTTGCTGCCTTGCAGGTGGCGCGTTGGTTGGTGCTTCCAGCCACCCTGCAGGGGGCCGTGGCGGATGCGGTGGTGCATGCATTCGGGGGCCCTGCGCTTGCGGGCTGCGTGCTCAGCAAGCTCGATGAGGCGATGCTTACCGCGCC
>JAJXXS010000033.1 GCA_021780975.1 Pseudomonadota bacterium | reverse complement strand
CGCTGATCGTCCCGCACGCGGGTTACCCTTATTCCGGGCCCATCGCCGCCAGCGCCTACGTGCGCCTGGCCGCGGGACGCGGCAAAGTGAAGCGCGTGGTGCTGCTGGGTCCGGCCCACCGGGTATATGTGCGGGGTCTGGCCCTGCCCGGGGTAGAAGCATTCGCCACCCCGCTAGGCGACATAGCCCTCGACCGCGCAGCGCTTGCGGTGCTCGCCTCCCTGCCACAAACAAACACGCTCCCGGCCGCCCATGCAGCGGAGCACGCCCTGGAAGTCCAATTGCCTTTCCTGCAAGCCCTGCTGGGCGATTTTTCCCTCGTGCCCTTGGTGGTGGGCGCGACACAACCGGAAGAGGTGGCCGAAGTTCTGGAATTGCTTTGGGGCGGAGAGGAAACGGTGTTCGTGGTCAGCAGTGACCTGTCGCATTACCTGGGCTACCTTGAAGCACAACGCGTCGACCGCGCCACCGCACAAGCCATTCTGCAATGCGACACCGATCTGCATCCGCGGCAGGCCTGTGGCAGCGGCCCGCTCAACGGCCTGCTCCTGGCAGCAAAACGCCGCGGGCTGGTTCCACGTCTGCTGGACATTCGCAACTCGGGCGACACGGGGGGCGACCAAGCCCGCGTGGTTGGCTATGGCGCCTTCGCCCTGTACGAAGAACAGCGCGGCAAACCTGACGATGCAGCGGAGGGCGAACTGCTGCTGGCCCATGCGCGCCACGCCATCAACAAGCACTTCGGCATGGCAGGTACGCCGCCCAGCGCACCGGCATGGATGAAAAATCCGGGAGCCTGTTTCATCACTCTGAAGAAGCAAGGCGAGTTACGGGGCTGCATCGGCACCCTCGAAGCTCATCGCGCGCTGGAGGAGGACCTGCGCAGCAACGCCTTGGCGGCTTGTCTGAGGGATCCGCGTTTCCCTCCCGTCGCGCCCGATGAGTTGGTTGCCTTGCGCATCGAAGTCTCGCTGCTGAGCGGCGCCCAGGAGATGCCGTTCAGCGGGGAGGACGACGCCATAGCCCAACTGCGGCCCGGCATAGACGGCGTGATCCTGCGTCACCGCGATCGGCGCGCCACTTTCCTGCCGCAGGTCTGGGAAAACCTGGCGCAGCCGCGCGATTTCATCGCCCAGCTGAAGCGCAAGGCGGGACTGCCGACGAACTTCTGGGACGCCGAGATCGAACTCGCCCGCTATACCGTGCGCAAATGGAGCGAAACATGAGCGTGGCCGATTCCACTTATCAGGGCCGCTGGTGGCATGCCATGGAGGGCGGCCGCATCCAGTGCGACCTCTGTCCGCGCGACTGCCGCCTGCACGAAGGGCAGCGCGGTGCCTGCTTCGTGCGCAAGATGGAAAACGGGCGCATGGTGCTGACCACCTATGGGCGCTCTTCCGGCTTTTGCATCGATCCCATCGAGAAGAAGCCGTTGAACCATTTCCACCCTGGCTCATCGGTCTTGTCCTTCGGCACCGCCGGCTGCAACCTGGCCTGCAAGTTCTGTCAGAACTGGGACATCAGCCGCTCCAAGGAAATGGACCGTCTGATGGACGCTGCGGGCCCCGAGGACATCGCCCGCGCTGCCAAGGAGACTGGCAGCCGCAGCGTCGCCTTCACCTACAACGATCCGGTGGTGTTCGCCGAATATGCCATGGACGTGGCGGACGCCTGCCGCGACGCCGGCATCAAGACCGTGGCCGTGACCGCTGGCTACATGCATGAGGCACCGCGGCGCGAATTCTACGCCAAGATGGATGCCGCCAACGTGGACCTCAAGGCCTTCACGGATGAGTTCTATTTCAAGCTCAGCGGCGCGCATCTCAACCCTGTGCTGGATACGCTCGCCTACCTGAAGCACGACACGAATGTGTGGTTCGAGATCACCACGCTGCTCATCCCCGGCCACAACGACAGCGACGCGGAAATCGAGGCCATGAGCCGCTGGATCGTGCGGGAGCTCGGACAGGACGTGCCCTTGCACTTCACGGCGTTTCACCCGGACTGGAAGATGCGTGACATCCCGCCCACGCCTGCATCCACCCTGCAGCGGGCGCGCCGTATCGCGCAGGGCGAGGGCATGCACTATGTCTACACGGGCAATGTCCATGACGCCGAGGGCGGGACAACCTATTGCCCGACATGCCGGAAGCCGCTCATCAGCCGCGATTGGCACCAGATCGAGCGCTATGAGTTGACCCCCCAGGGGAGTTGCCCGCATTGCGACCGCGCGATCGCCGGACGTTTCGCGGACAAGGCAGAAAGCTTTGGCCGCCGCCGCATTCCCGTGCGCCTGCAGATGGAGGCAACGGAAGCGTGAAGGCCCGAGTCGCTTTTAGCGCACAGCGCTAAACCCTTCAGCCCTTGATGCACACCACCGGCCGCAGAAAGGCGACGCGCTTGGCGAGACCTGCCTGCTCGGTGGCCAAGGCCACGCGCTCGACATCCTTGTAGGCGCCCGGGGCTTCTTCCGCCGCCCCACGCAGGGAGCGGGTACGGATGAGGATGCCACGCGCGCGCAGCTCATCGATGAGCTGCCGTCCCTGCCAGCGCTTGAGGGCGGCGTTGCGGCTCATGGCGCGGCCCGCGCCGTGGGAAGCGGACGCCCACGCCGGATTGCCGGCCAGGCCTGCCAGCACGTAGGAGCCGGTGCCCATGCTGCCGCCGATGATGACCGGCTGGCCCGCCTTGCGGTATTTTTGCGGCAAGTCGGGGTGGCCGGGTGGGAAAGCACGGGTAGCACCTTTGCGGTGGACGTACAAACGGCGCGCGCGTCCGTCAACGACGTGGCTTTCCACTTTGCAGGTGTTGTGCGAGACGTCGAACAGCGTGTCCAGGTTCGCGTCCGGCAGGATGCGGGCAAAGGCGGCCCGGGTGAGATGCGTGAGCATCTGGCGGTTGGCCAGCGCCACGTTGATGGCGGCGTTCATCGCCCCCAGGTACTCCTGCCCTTCGGGTGAAAGGATGGGCGCGCAGGCCAGCTCGCGCTCCGGCAGTTGTATGCCTAGGCGGCCGGCGGCGCGGGCGAGACTCACGAGGTAGTCGGTGCCGATCTGATGCCCCAGACCGCGCGAGCCACAGTGGATGGATATCACGACCTGATCCTGTCGGAGACCGAAGGCTGCCGCCACTGCGGCGTCGTAGATTTTGTCCACGACCTGCACTTCCAGATAGTGGTTGCCCGAGCCAAGCGTGCCCATCTCGCCGCGCTGACGCTTCTTGGCGAGGTCGGACACCTGCGCCGGCACGGCCCCCGGAACGCGGCCACGCTCCTCGACGTATTCCAGATCCTCGGCGACACCGTAGCCCTGCTCGACCGCCCAATGCGCGCCCTGCAGCATGACGCGCTCGATTTCCGGCACGGACAGCTTGAGGTCGCCCTCCTCGCCCACGCCGGCGGGAATGTCGCGGAACAATTGATTGGCCAGCGCTTCGGCGTGAGGCAACAGTTGGGGCAAGGTCAGATCGCTCCTCAGACAGCGGATGCCGCAGGAGATGTCGAAGCCTACGCCACCCGCGGACACGATCCCGCCGGCCTCGGCGTCGAAGGCCGCCACGCCGCCGATGGGAAAGCCGTAGCCCCAGTGTGCGTCCGGCATGGTCATGGCGGCACCCACCAAGCCGGGCAGGCGGGCGACGTTGCTGATCTGCTCGCGCACTTTTTCGTCCATGGCCTCCAGCAGGTCGCGGCTGGCAAACAGCCTGACTTCCGCCATCCCGGCGCCGGCCGGCTGGCTCCAGCACTGCGGCGCGATTTCCTTCAGTCCTTGCAGATTCATGACAGCCTCACACGTCGACCACGCAGCGCGCTTCCCAGCCGCCGCGAACGCGCTGCACGGCAAGCATGGTGAGGGTGGCGCCCTTGACCTCGGTGCCGCGCGCCAGGTCGCTGCGCCACAGCTCGCCTCCTGCCTCCACCTGCCAGCGTTCGCCGTCCTGGCGCACCTGGAAGCGGGAAAAGACGGCGTGCTGCAGGCGGGCTTCCGCGAGCAGCCGGTTGAGCAGGGTGACGAGGACGTAGTCAGGGTCCGTTTCGGTGAATTCGAAATCCACCTGGATGCGCTGCTCCACTTGGACAGGATCGGCCATGATGGCGAAGGTGGCGGCGGCCGCCTGTTCCAGCGCCGCCGCCAGCGTAGGCCCGCGGCCGATCACGCCGATATCGGCTTCGTGTTCGAAATACCCCCAGCCGGGATTTGCCACTTCCGCCATTTCACTGTCCTGGGCCCACTCACCACAGTCTAGCCCCCGCCTTCAGCCGCGCCAGCATCTCGGCCTGGAAATCCGGCGGCCCGAACGCCTGCGCCATTTGTTCACGACTGTATGGCAGATGCTTGTTGGCCTGCTCGAGATAGATCAGGGGGCGCCGATGCAGGCGCGAATATTCCTTGAGCCACGCCAGGGTCTTGCCGGGGATGCGCCGCCCCACCGGCACGGCCACATCCACCGGCCGCCCCTGCCAGCGGCGCACATCGGCCAGAACGATGGCGCGCGCGAGATCGGGGCGAAAATCCTCGGGCAGATGACTGTGCGGCGCCAGCCAGGCGCAGACGAACTGGCGGCAGGGATCCACCGGCCGCTGCTCGAAAATGCGGCAAGAACGGCCGGTGCTGTGCGGGCAAGGCTTGCCGGGATAGACCGGCTGATCGTCCACGGTGATCTGCAGCCAGCCGTCGCAGCAGGCGGTGCAGGGCTGGCAGTGGCGTTGCATCATCAGAACCTGTCATCCTTCGGGGGGCCCTCATGCTACACAGTGCTAAGATGGCCCGCCAGCATGTCCTGGCCGCACTTCGCCCCTATCGAGTAGCGTGAGCGTGGAAGAACCCAGCATACCGCCGCATTGGCGCCTGCCGCTGGCCGCCTTGTGGATCTCCGCGGCCCTGCACCTGGCCATCATCGGCCTGGTGCAAATTCGCCCAGCGCGCTTGCCGACGGCGCCGGCGCCCGTGCTCACCGCCCAGCTGGAGGCCCGCCCGGCGGCGACCGCGCAAACTGCCGTTGCGCCCTCGCCGCCGGCCGCTCCCGCCGCCAAGGCCACCCCACCCCATGCCGCAACGCCTGCTCCCAAGCCGGCGCCTCCCACGCCGCCAGCCCCTGCAGCGACGCAACCCCCGGCCGCTGCGCCGAAGGCGGCCGCACTGCCCAACAACCCGGACACGGAAGCCAAGCCCGGTCCAAGCCTTGACGTGCCCTTGCTGGCCAATCCCGTCTACTATTCCGCGCGCGAACTCGACGTGCAGCCGCACGCCCTGCAACCCATCCAGCCGCTCTACCCCGGCGCCGCGCTGGACCGCCAGCTTTCCGGCACGGTCACCGTGGAATTGCACCTGGAGGCCGACGGACGGGTGATCGACGCCAAGGTCATGTCCGCGGATCCGCCCGGCTATTTCGAGCAAGCCGCCCTGGCCGCCTTCAAAGGCGCGCGCTTCTCGCCCGCCATACGCCACGACGAGGCGGTGCGCTGCAAGATCCTCATCAAGGTGAAGTTTGATTTCAACGGCCAGGGCGCAGTCAGTAAGCTGGGGCCATGAACACAGTCCACGCGGCGACAGTGCGCTCCAGGCATCCGGATCCTGCCGCGAAGCGGCCGCCCTTCGGAGTTGAAGTCTTTCAGGGATGGCGACGGTGACCTTGCTCTGGATCGTCCTCTTCAGCCTCCTGGGCAGCGTCGGCGCGATGCTCGGCGGGGCCGTCCTGCTGGCCTTTCCCGCGGCGGTGCGAACGCGGCTGCTGCCTGTCCTGCTCAGCTATGCTACGGGAACCCTGCTTGCAGCCGCCTGGCTGGGCATGCTGCCGCAAGCGCTGCAGCAGCTTGCGCCGCTACCGGTGACCAGCACGGTGCTGGCCGGTATGGTGGCCTTCTTCATCCTGGAAAAGCTAGTCCTCTGGCGCCATTGCCATGACGGCGCCTGCGCCCTCCATGACAGCCGCAACGGCGGCTTTCTCATCCTCGTGGGCGATGCCTTCCACAATTTCGTCGACGGCATGGTGATCGCGGCCGCCTTTCTCGTCTCGATACCCTTTGGCGTCGCTGCCACGCTGGCCGTGG
>JAJXXS010000078.1 GCA_021780975.1 Pseudomonadota bacterium | reverse complement strand
GACCTTCGGCATCCTCCGGCACCAGCCCGGCCCGCGGATGGGTGCGCGCCAGCCACCAGGCAATGGCCTGGAATTCCGTCAGCACCGAGCCGTCATTGCGCACCAGCACCGGGATGGTGAGGGCGTGATCGAGATGGATGCGACCGGCATCAACTCGCGCCGCCAGAGCCTGCACCAGGGCGGCCATGCCACCGACCAGGCGCTGCGCGCCGCCATGCAGCGCCGGCGCATAGAGGGATTGCGGCGTGCCGTGGGCGGCCCGCAGCTGGATCACTGTGTCGGTATCGTGCTGGGGAAATGCCTCCAGCCCAAGTTCGGCCACCCAGTGCCGCATGTGCGGTTCCGCGTGCGGCCAGAACCAGGTGGGCCCGAGATCCAGCGCCGCGCCATTCAAGACGCTGGGCGCGCTGAGGATGCGCCCGCCCAGACGATTGCGCGCCTCGTACATGCCGCAATCGATCCCCCGGGTCTGCAGCCGGCAGGCGAGCGCGAGGCCGCACAGGCCTCCACCGACGATGGCAACCTCTTGCATGTCCACATCCCTTGTCATGTTGCCGACGAAAGTCACTCCGGATTCCCCGTATTTACCAGTCAGCAAGAAGAGTGCCGAACGCATATCGCGACCGGCCCGAGCTCATGCCCCCGTTTGCCGGCAGCTGTCCCCAGAGTTCCGGACGCCG
Organism: Pseudomonadota bacterium; assembly: GCA_021780975.1. GTDB lineage: Bacteria > Pseudomonadota > Gammaproteobacteria > Burkholderiales > Thiobacillaceae > JAJXXS01. Next base: position 5,376 of record JAJXXS010000078.1, on the reverse strand, counting down.
CGCACCTAGCCTAGGACGCACCTCAATACCCTCATGCCCGAAGGCGCAAAGCCCAGACGCCCATAGAACGCCAGGGCCGCGGCATTGTCCGCATCCGTCAGCAAGGTGACGCGCGTGGCTCCTTCGGACTGCGCCCAATCCATCACTCGCCGCACCAGGCGCCGGCCGTGGCCCTGGCCGCGCAACCCGGCGCGCACGATGACGTCTTCCAGCAGCACGACGCGGCCGCCTGCGGCGGTGCTGATCGTGAACAGCGCATTGGCCATGCCCCCCACCTCCCCGTTCACACGCAGCACGAAAAGCCTCCCCGAGGCCGGGTTTTCGAGGATGAGCTTAAGGCCCGCCATCTGCTTGTCGCGGTCCGCAGAGAAATCGCTTTCCGATGAGAAAAGCTCCCCCAGAAGCGTCGCCATGGCTGGCAGGTCCGCTGCGGTAGCGAAATCGATGTGGGAGGAATCCATGCGGCCCCTATCCTATCAGCGCCACAGCCTTGATCTGAGCCCAGAGCCTCTGGCCCGGGGCGAGCGCGAGGGTGGCGACCGAGCGGCGGGTCAGGCGCGCCACGAGCGGGGCGCCGCCCACGTCCAGGCGCGCCAGGGCGAGCGCCGGATGCGCGTCCTCGGCCAGCTCCTCGACGCGCGCCGGCAGCATGTTGAGAATGCTGGTGCCTTGATGCGCCTGCAGCGCCAGGCTCACGTCACGCGCCAGGATGCGCACGCGCACCTCGCGGCCCAGGGGCAGTCCGGCATCGCGCACCCACAGACTGCCGCCGCCGAAATCCACACGCGCCAGATGCCAGGCCGCATCGCGCTCGGCTATCCGGCCTGCCAGCACCACCCCGGCATCCTCGCCCAGGCGGATGGGCAGGTCCAGGCGCGCCAGGGTCTCGGTGAGCGGGCCGCTGGCCAGCACCCTGCCCTCCTCCAGCACCACCAGGTGGTCCGCGAGGCGGGCCACTTCGTCCGGCGCATGGCTGACGTAGACCAGCGGAATCTCCAGTTCGTCATGCAGGCGCTCCAGGTAGGGCAGGATCTCCTGCTTGCGTGCATGGTCCAGCGCCGAGAGCGGCTCGTCCATGAGCAGGAGCTTCGGGCTGGTCAGAAGTGCCCGGGCGATGGCCACGCGCTGGCGCTCGCCGCCGGAGAGGTGGTCGGGCTTGCGCTCCAGCAGCGGAGCCATCCCCAGCAGTTCGAGGATATGCTCGCGCTCCACCCGGCGCTGCGCCGGAGCGATGCGCTTCCAGCCGTAGTCGAGGTTGCGCTTGACCGACAGATGGGAAAACAGGCTCGCCTCCTGGAAGACATAGCCCAGAGCGCGCCGATGCGGCGGCAGGAAGAGGCCACGCGCCTCGTCCTGCCAGATCTGGCCATTGACTTCCAGGTAGCCGCCGGGCGCGCGGGTGAGCCCGGCCACGCAGCGCAACAGGGTGGATTTGCCCGAGCCGGAGGGACCGAACAGGGCGCTCACGCCCCGCCCGGGCAGGTTCAGGTCGGCCTCCAGGGCATAGCCGGGATAGGCGACTTGGAAGCGGGCGACGAGGCTCATCGTTCTTGGCGCGCGGGGTTGAAGCGGTACAGTGCCAGGAGCACCAGAAAGGCGAACACCACCAGGCCGGCGGCCAGCCAGTGAGCGCGGGCGTAGGCGCCGGCCTCGACCTGGTCGTAGATGAGCACGGACAGCACGCGGGTCTGCCCAGGAATGTCGCCGCCGATCATCAGCACCACGCCGAATTCACCCACCGTGTGGGCGAAGCCCAGCACCGCGGCGGTGAGGTAGCCGGGCCGCGCCAGCGGAAGCGCCACGCTGAAGAAGGCGTCCAGGGGCGCGGCGCGCAAGGTGGCGGCGGCTTCCAGGGGCCGCTCGCCGATGGCCTGGAAGGCGTTCTGCAAGGGCTGCACGACGAAAGGCAGAGAGTAGAAGGTGGAGGCGACCACCAGGCCGGCGAAGGTGAACGGCAGGGTGCCCAGACCCAAGGCGTCGGTCAGGTGGCCGATGGGGCCGGCCGGACCCATGGCCAGGAGCAGGTAGAAACCCAGTACGGTGGGTGGCAGCACCAGCGGCAGCGCCACGACGGCGCCGACCAGCCCCTTCAGGCCCGAGCGGGTGCGCGCCAGCCACCAGGCGATGGGGGTGCCGATGAGCAGCAGCAAGACCGTGGTGAGGCTGGCGAGCTTGAGCGTCACCCACAGCGCGAGGAGTTCGGGCTGGCCGACCATGGGGGCCTACAGACCGTAGCCGTAGTCCTGGATCACGGCGCGGGCCTGGGCGCCCTTGAGAAACCGCATCAGCGCGTGGGCTGCCGGGTTGGCGGCGCCCGGCTTCAGCAATACCGCGTCCTGGCGGATCGGGTGGTAGAGGTCGGCGGGGACGATCCAGGCGGATCCGGATTTGAGTTTGCCTCCTTCATACGCTTGCGAGAGGGCGACGAAGCCCAGTTGGGCGTTGCCGCTGGCGACGAACTGGTAGGTCTGGGCGATGTTCTGCCCTTGCACCAGTTTGGGGGTCAGGGTCGCCAGCAATCCGAGTTTGCGCAGAGTCTCCAGGGCCGCGGCGCCGTAGGGGGCAAGCTCGGGTTTGGCAATCGCGAGGTGCGCGAAATCGCCTGTTTTCAACACAGCGCCGCTGGCATCCACGACTGCCGGGTTGGCGGACCATAGCACCAGTTTGCCGATGGCATAGGTGTAGCGGCTGCCGGGCACGGCCAGGCCTTCCCGTTCCAATTTGGCAGGGGTGCTGGCGTCGGCCGACAGGAAGACTTCATAAGGCGCGCCGTTCCTGATCTGGGCGTAGAAATTTCCGCTTGAACCCAGCGACATCGCCACTTTGTCGCCGGTGGCGCGCTCGAACTCCGCCGCGATTTTCTTCATGGGAGCCGCGAAATTGGCCGCAACGGCGACCTGGACTTCAGCGGCGCGCGCCAGGCCGGCACTCACAGCCAGCGTGAAGAACAGAAGCCAACACGAAAGTTTCATAAGTCTTTTCTCCTTGGACGGAAATCAGCCGGCAACGGCAAGAATGATGTGGGAAGCCTTGATGAGGGCGCAGGCGGCAACCCCCGGCGCTAGACCCAGGCTTTTGATGCTCTCGTTCGTGACGATGGCCGCAATGCTCTTGCCGCCGCCCAGATCGATCACCACTTCGGCGTTGACCGCGCCTTCCTGGCAACCGCTGACGATGCCGCACAGCCGGTTGCGGGCGCTGGTCTTGAGCGTGTCGTCGGCGCCGGTGAGGATGACCCAGGGAGCCTTGATGAGCGCATAGGCCTCGCTGCCTTTCCTGAGCCCGAGGTTGAGCGTGCTTTCATGGGTGATGATGGCCACCAGTTCAATGCCGGCGCCTATGCTCAGGTGCACCTCGTCGTTCACGGCACCCGTTTTGACCGCGCTGACCCTGCCCAGAAACTCGTTGCGGGCGCTGGTACGCATGTTGAACCTCCAGAGCGACTGCAAAAATTCGTCGAACTCTCCTCCGGCCTGCATGGCAGCGAGGAACCGGCGATAGAGGTCCTCCATGCGGCGGAACCCCGCCACCACTTCCCGGCCGCGCATGGTGAGCGCCGTGCCGCCACCATGCCTGCCGCCAGCGGCCCGCTCGACCAGGGACTCGCAGGACAGATTGTTCATCGCCTCCACGGCCTCCCAGGCCGCCTTGTAGGAAAGCCCCTGCGCCTTCGCTGCCGCGGCAATCGAGCCCGTCTCGGCGATGCCTTCCAGCAGTTCGATGCGTCCCTTGGCACGCCGACCATGCTGGGAGGTCGCAAGCCCAAGGGTGGTGCGGGCCGGAGACGATTTCCTGGTCATGATCAAGCACGCCTTCCTTCGTTATGTAGCAAAAGTCTATATCGGTAGGCAAAAAATGGCTCGTCATTGTTTTCTGCGCCCTCTGCCCGGCCAGGCGGGCAGGTCGGAAACGCGCAACGGAAGGTCCGTCAAGCGGTAATCCCCCCGCTTAACGCCGGCTGCCAGAGCCCCGATGCTCTGTTCGCGCAAACAGGCCACGATACCTTCCTTGATCGGCTTCCATTCGCCATGCATGGGGCATGCAGTCTCGTCAGCACAGGCCTTGAATCCCAGGAAGCAATCCTCGGTGTATTTTCTGCCTTCCATCAAGAGCAGCACCTGCAGCATGTCGGTCCCTTCCGCGCCGGCATCCAGCACGTACCCCCCCTTGCGCCCGCGCAACGAACGCAGCAACTTGGCGCGGCTCATGGTGCCCATGATCTTGCCCAAATAATCCGTGGGTATGCGCAGGTTCTCGGCGATTTCGCGCGTAAGGACAAACCTGTCCCGGCGCTGGGTGGCGAGGTAAATCAATGCCTGGACGGCATATTGGCTGGTGCGGGAAAAGAGCATGATCACATCCTTCTCGGCGTATGACGAAGTTCCAGTTCAGCCTCACCGGATCACCGCGGTCGGCTAGGCAGAATCGCATAATCCGGGCGCAGGCTACGGCCAAGGCAATCTCCCGCCCTGCCTACGCTCACATTGCGGCTTAACCAGACACCGCTGGAAAGCCGCCATGCCTTCACTTCCTCGAAGTAGCTTTCCTCTTCGTAGAAGTTGTCCTCGTCGTCCAGCAAAACGCGGTTCAACGCGTAGCGATGGAGGTAATAGCAGCATTCACCCTTGCGGTCATAGCCCAGAATCTTGTAGGCGCGCGGCACGTCCGGCTGCTCGAAACTTTCATAGCGCTGAGGCGCCTGGATCTCCGGCAGATATTCCTCGGGCAAATCGATCATCCAGCCCGGCGTGGGTTCCGACCCCGTCGCGTCCCGGGTCTTGGCAGCCGACGCCAGGGCTCCGAGCCCGCTCTCATCCTCCGGCCCGAAGCAGTTCTGGTAGTCGCGGCACACCTGGCAGGTCGGCGCCGCGCAGAGCCGGACTTCCGCCCGGTCGCAGAGCTGCTTGTAGAAGAACTTTTTCCACTTCATGTTCCCCGAATTCTTCTCATGCAGCGCCGTGAAATGCCTTTGCAGAAGGGTGGACAGGGCCTCCCGATCGGGCAGCCCCATGTCCTGGTAGAGATGATTGCCACCCATGCAACCGCTAGCGAGCGCGTACGCCAGCCACTCGGTGGCTTCGCCCTCATCGCTGCGGTGCTCCAGCAGCAGGGCAACCAGATCATCGAATTCGCTCGTTTGCAGCGGTGCGCAGCCCTCGCCCCAGCGTCCGCTCTCCTCACCGCACATCGTTTTCGCGGCGCCCGGAAAATAACGTTCCAGAAGCTCGACAAATTTTTCCCGCGTCAAGCCCAATCCAAGATTGGGCGGCTGTATGGCACCCCGTGCCGCGGATTCGATCACGGCTGCGAACACACGTGCCACCCCATCTAGCGGATCACGCGCATGAGCAAGCAACCATTCTTTGCTGAGTAACA
>JAJXXS010000314.1 GCA_021780975.1 Pseudomonadota bacterium | reverse complement strand
CCTCCCGCAGAAAACCAATGATCTGCTCTTCCGTGAACCGCTTCTTCATGTCCAATCTCCTTCAGGCTCGGGATTGGACTCTAATCTCAGGCGCTACTCAAACAGGGGGGACGTCGCTTCCAAACGGTGTGTCTCTAACGAGCGCGATCGGCATCAACAATTCGGGTCAAATCATCGCCCAGGGTAGTAATCTACAAGCGTATATCCTTTCGCCAGTTCCAGAGCCCCAAGATTACGCCCTTATGCTTGCAGGGCTGGGGGGGGTTGGCTTGGCCGCGCGCCGACGTCCCCCGTGTTTTCAGTAGCACGCGGGTTTAGAGTCCGGGGTTACTGTGACTGATTTTCAGGCCAGTTGCAGGGCATAGGCCGAGGGCGTCAAACCAGCCAGCGCGGTACCGGGGTCCGAAACGACCGGGTCACCCATTAGCCAGCCGTAGTCAATGGAGTGCAACGTGAGGGTCATGCAACGTGAGGGTCAGGTCTTGCATTACGACATCCTCTCCTTACCGCAGCCCCACGTTCACGGTCACTCAACGCCCGGCTCACATCCGAAAACAGCGAAGGGGCTTCAGGCAAAGCTTGGCTCGGCTGTAGGCGCGATGTTTGAGGAGGGTGGCGAGCGTCATGGGCGATCCGGGAAGGTGGGCGCGTTAATGCAAGACCTGACCCCGGTGCCCCGGCATGAGATTGGCAGGACAACGCTCGCTCTATTGACTACGGCTGGCTAATGGGTGACCCCGGTGCGGCTCTTCGATACGCGATTTAGTGATTGGATGAATACGGATAAATTCCCACAACCTCAATGGTATTGCAGTCGAAACGAACGTCGAATCTCGAAAGAGGCCGGACGTCGAACGTCAAGCGACCATCGTCCGTTCTTTTTGAAATTTGTATTTCCTCGACCCACCCGCCGGCAGCCAATTCATCTGCCTGAATATTTGCATTTGATAAATGTCGACACAAAAACTCGATGATGCAATCCGGTCCAGAGCACTCGAAACTTGGATTATCTTGACCCCAGTGATGGATTGAGATGACTGCATCGGCAATATGGCTACTCCCTTCCTTCGACCACCTCAAACAAAATTTAACAATCTCCGCATCGTGGAAACTTGGCCAGTATCCGTAAACCTTCAGCACAATATCGCTGTTTCTGACCAGAGACTCAGGTGACGCTTGGTCTTCTTTCACTTTCCACCTCGCTCGTTTTATTTGCAGTTCTTGACAGATACAAACCTCAATAGGGTAGCGGACAGATCTCGACCGCCGCTCCTCGATGAAATCCCGGGCCCCAGTTGCGCAAAAATCGGGGTCCAAAAATCGCGTTGCAACGCTGGGGCCAGGTCTTGCATTACAACATTAAGTGTTTCTTGGCAAAGTCAGCTCGCCGCCAAATACAAGCCGGCTTTCTCCGCCGCCGCTTGCAGCCCGCCGTCCCAGCACGCGAGCGGCAGGCCGCTGCGCAGGGCGAGTTCCAGGTAGGTGGCGTCGTAGGCGGAGAGGCCGTATTGCGCGGTGAGGTGGAAAAGCCGATCCGGCGCGGGCGGATTGTGGTCGACTTCCAGACCGAGGGCGGCGACTTTCTGCGCAGCCTCGGCAGCGACTTCAGGCGAGAGCAGCCGCCGCCGCGACAGTTTGAGGAATACGTTGGCGAGTTCCGAAACAAAGAGGGCGGGGACGACGGCGTCTTCCCCGTTCAGCCGCTCGAATACGGCGTCGGTGTAGGCGCTGGCTTCGTCGGACAGCAGCCAGCGCGCCGCCACCGGGCAATCGACGAAGAAGCTCATGGCCGGTCTTCGGCGATGAGTGCCTCGATGTCGACCTTGCCGGTCTTGCAGGTTTTGCGGAAGCGCTTGAGATCGCTCAGGGCACGCATTCTGTCCTGGCGCAAGGCCGTGGGCGGGGTGAGCAGGGCGGCGGCTGCGCCGCGCCGGGTGATGAGGACGGTTTCGCCGTTTGCCACGCGGTCGAGCAGTTCGGCGATTTTGGCTTTGGCTTCAAAGGCGCCTACGGTGTACATGGCTGCTCCTCGTAACTGGTTAACCAGATTGTGGGCGGCGCATCTGCCGACGGCAAGCCGACGTGGTTCACACCCCCTGCTTCAAGCTCGCCTCGATGAATGTATCGAGGTCGCCATCCAGCACCTTTTGCGTGTTGGACATTTCCACGTTGGTGCGCAGATCCTTGATGCGTGACTGATCCAGCACGTAGGAGCGGATCTGGTGCCCCCAGCCGACATCGGATTTGCCCGCTTCGAGCTTGTCCTGCTCGGCCTGGCGCTTGCGCATCTCGGCCTCGTAGAGGCGCGATTTGAGCATGGCCATGGCCTCGGCGCGGTTGCGGTGCTGCGAGCGGTCGTTCTGGCACTGCACGACGATGCCGCTGGGCAGGTGGGTGATGCGGATGGCCGAATCGGTCTTGTTGATGTGCTGGCCGCCCGCGCCTGAGGCGCGGAAGGTGTCGACGCGCAGATCCGCCGGATTGACTTCGATTTCGATGGAGTCGTCCACTTCCGGATAGACGAACACGCTGGCAAACGACGTGTGGCGCCCGCCGGAGGAATCGAAGGGGGATTTGCGCACCAGGCGGTGCACGCCGGTTTCGGTGCGCAGCAGCCCGTAGGCGTACTCGCCTTCCACCTTGATGGAGGCCGAGCGGATGCCGGCCACATCGCCCTCGGTTTCTTCCAGCAGTTCGGCCTTGAAGCCCTTGCGCTCGCAGTATTTCAGGTACTGGCGCAGCAGCATGGAGGCCCAGTCGCAGGCTTCGGTGCCGCCGGCGCCGGCCTGGATGTCGATGAAGCAGTTGTTGGGGTCGAGCGGATTGCTGAACATGCGGCGGAATTCCAGGGCGGCGACCCGGGTCTCCAGCGCTCCGGCATCCGTGGCCACCGCCTCCAGCGTGCTGTCGTCGCCTTCGGCCTGCGCCAGATCGAACAGCTCGCGCGCGTCGGCGATGCCCTGGCCCAGTTCGTCCAGGGTCAGCACCACGCCTTCCAGGCTTTTCTTTTCCTTGCCCAGCTCCTGCGCGCGCGCCGGTTCGTTCCACAGCGCCGGGTCTTCCACCAGGCGGTTGACTTCCTCCAGGCGGGATTTCTTCAGATCGTAGTCAAAGAAACCCCCGGAGTTCGTCGGCGCGGCGGCCGAGGTCTGCGAGGGCGGCGGAAATCTGGTTGAGGCGTTCGGCGTCCATGGTGCGCGGGGCAGTGACGAAAGGGCGGGATTTTAGCATCCGCGCCCACCGCGCCTCAGCGCAGGAACAGGCCTGCGCCCGCAAGGATGCCCGCGCCCAGCACGCCCATGCCGGCCGCGGCATGGCGGCCGCTGCGCCAGCCGGCCACGACCAGGGCCATTGCCGACTTGAGGGCGAGGTTGGCGAGCATGGCGAGCGCCAGCGCCCAGGCCACCTGGCGCGCATCCAGGCTCGCCAGATTGTAGAGGCGGAAGCTGGAGAGCGTGATGGCGTCGATGTCGGTGAGGCCGGAGGCGAACGCCACGGGGTAGAAGCCGCTGGTTCCGGCCACGTCGGTGATCCAGGCCGAGGCCAGCAGCACCACGCCGTAGAGCAGGCCGAAGCCCACCGCCGTGCGCAGTTCCATGGGGTTCTTGAGGGTGAGCTGCGCCCCGGATCGGGCCGGCCTGAGCGCAGCGTAGCCATAGGCGACGGCGGCCAGGCCCGGCAGCAGGCCCGCCGCCAGCACCGGCAGCACCTTGAGCAGCGTGGCCGGGGCGAGGATGGCGGCCAGCACGATCAGGCGCACTGCCGACATCAGGCTGGCGGTGACGATGATGATGGCGGAGGCAGGCGCCAGGGCGGGGTCGCTGCGCGCATGGCGGGCGAAGATGAGGGTGGTGCCGGTGCTGGAGACCAGGCCGCCCAGCACGCCCAGCAGCCAGAGACCGTGCGTCTGGCCGAAGATGCGCAGGGCGGCGTAGCCGGCCAGGCTGATGCCCGCCACCAGCACCACCAGCCACCAGATCTGATAGGGGTTGAGCGCGCCGTAGGGGCCGTAGTTTTGATCCGGCAACAGGGGCAGCACGACCAGCGAGAGCACCGCGAACTGCAGGATGGCTAGCAGATCCTGGCGCGTGAGGGTGTGGGAAAGGCCGCGCAGCTCGGTCTTGAAGTACAGCAGCAGCGTGGCCGACACGCCGAGCAGGGCGGCAAGCTGCAGCTGGTCCAGCCAGCACAGCACGCCCAGGCCGTAGCACACCAGCAGCGCGGCCACGGTGGTGGTGCCGGGATCGTCGGCCGGCTGCTTGCGGCGCTGGTAGGCAGCGATCATGAGGCCGCCGCTCAGCAGCAGCCCGGCCACCACGATCCAGGGGCTGGCGAACACCTGCGCCAGCTGCGCGCTCATCACGCTGAACAGGGCGGTGAGGGCGAAGGTGCGCACGCCGCCCAGGGCGCTGGGGTTGCGCTCGCGCTCCAGGCCCATGAGCAGGCCCAGCCCGACCGCCGCGGCATAGCGCAGCAGGATCTGCCATTCCGGCGCCAGGGCGAAGCCCGGCATGCTCATGCCAGCGCTTCCCAGTGCTGCAGGCGCAGCTGCAGCGTGACGCTGCCGTTGTAATGGTTGCTCATGGGCGCGAACACCGCGTGCATGCGCGCCGGCAGCGGTTCGGCATGGAAGAAGGCGAGCGCGTCGAGGCGCTGGCCGCCGTGGTCCACCGTGAGCTTCATGTGCTTTTCCCCCACCAGGCGCTGCTGCAGCACCGTCAGCGTGGCCTCGAACAGCGGCGGCGGGAAGCCCTGGCCCCACACCCCGCTCTCCAGCTGCGCCACTTGTTCCAGGGTGATCTCGCCGGGTGGCAGCTCGCCGTCGGTCTCGATGACGCGCGCGAGATCGGCCGGCGACAGCAGGTCGCGCGCCACCGTTTCCCAGGCCGCGGCGAAGGCGGGGAAATGCTCGGGCTGCAGGCTCAGGCCGGCGGCCATGGCGTGGCCGCCGAACTTGGTCATCAGTCCGGGCTGGCGGCGATCCAGCAGGTCGAGGGCGTCGCGCAGGTGCAGGCCGGGGATGGAACGCCCCGAGCCCTTCAGTTCGCCGTCACCGCCCGGGGCAAAGGCGATCACCGGGCGGTGGTACTTTTCCTTGAGGCGCGAGGCCAGTAGCCCGACCACGCCGGCGTGCCAGTCGGGCTGGTAGAGCGCCAGGCTGACGCGGTCGGCCGGGTCGTAGCCCTCCAGGCGCGCTAAGGCAGCCTCCAGCATGTCGCCCTCGACGTCCTTGCGCGCGCGGTTGAGCTCGTCGAGACGGCGCGCCAGCGGCTCGGCGGCGGCCAGGTCGGCGGCGAGCAGGCATTCCACGCCCAGTGCCATGTCGTCCAGCCGCCCGGCGGCGTTCAGGCGCGGCCCCAGCAGGAAGCCCAGGTCGCTTGCCGCGGCGCGCGCGGGGTCGCGGCCGGCCACCGCGAAGAGCGCGCGGATGCCGGCACAGGCGAGGCCGGCGCGCATGCGCGCGAGGCCCTGGGCGACGAGGATGCGGTTGTTGGCGTCCAGCTTCACCACGTCCGCCACGGTGCCCAGGGCGACGAGATCGAGCAGCACCCGCAGGTCGGGTTCGCCACCGCCGGCGTAGGCGCCGCGCCGGCGCAGTTCGGCGCGCAGCGCCAGCAGCAGATAGAACATCACGCCCACGCCGGCGAGATGCTTGCTGGGGAAGGCACAGCCCGGCTGGTTGGGATTGACGATGGCGACCGCGGGCGGCAGGGTGGCGCCGGGCAGGTGGTGGTCGGTGACCAGCACGGGGATGCCGAGGTCGCCGGCCGCGGCGATGCCGGCGTGGGCGGCGATGCCGTTGTCCACGGTGATGATGAGATCGGGCCGGCGTTGCGCCGCCAGCGCCGCCACTTCCGGGCTCAGGCCGTAGCCGTGCTCCATGCGGTGCGGCACCAGGTAATCCACCTGTGCGCCCAGCAGGCGCAGGCCCTTCACGCCCACGGCGCTGGCGGTGGCACCGTCGGCATCGTAGTCGCCAACGATGAGCAGCTTCTGGCCGGTAGCGATGGCTTCGGCCAGCAGGCGGGCGGCCGTATCTGCACCCAGCAACTGCTCCGGCGGC
>JAJXXS010000339.1 GCA_021780975.1 Pseudomonadota bacterium | reverse complement strand
GGGTGAGATCGGTCTGGACTTGTTTGTGCGCGACCTGGATTTCGCCACCCAGGAGTTCTATTACGCTGAGCAGCTCAAAGTGGCGCGCGATTTCGATCTTCCGGTGCTGCTCCACGCGCGACGCGCCAACGACCAGATTCTCAAGCACCTGCGCCGTTACGGCATCCCACGCGGCATCGCCCACGCCTTCAACGGCTCGCTGCACCAGGCGCGCGAATTCCTCAAGCTGGGCTTCAAGCTGGGCTTCGGCGGCGCCGTCACCTACAGCCGCGCCACCCACCTGCAGCAACTGGCGCGCGAACTGCCGCGCGAGGCCCTGGTGCTGGAAACCGACGCCCCCGACATCCCGCCGGCGTGGATCGCGCGCCAGCGCAACAGTCCCGAGCAACTGCCCGCCGTCGCCGATTTCATCGCGCAATTGTGGAATTGCGACAGCGCCGCCGTGGCGCGCCAGACCACCGCCAACGCCTACGCAGTGCTGAATCTTCCACCTTCGGCAGCGGAAACGGGCTTATAGGCGCAGCGTCTCGCCCAAGCGCACGGCGCGGAACACGGACTCGTCCAGCCCGGCCGCCTGCAACGCACGCGCCAGATCCTCCAGTGGCTGGTGCAGCGGCTCATCGGCCAGTTGAAACGTGCCCCAGTGCACCGGGAGCCCGCGCCGTGCGCCGACATCCCGCAGAATCTGCACCGCCTGCCAGGGATCGATATGCTGGGGCTCCATGAACCAGCGCGGCTCATAGGCGCCGATGGGCAGTGCCGCCAGATCGATGGGCGCAAAGCGGCGCCCGATCTCGGCGAAGATGGCGCCGTCGTAGCCGGTATCTCCGGCGAAATAGAAGCGCAAGTCCTGCGCGCCGGCCACCCACCCGCCCCACAGCGTCTTGTTGCGGTCGAACACCAGGCGCGTGCTCCAGTGCTGGGCGGGGACGAGATGGAAATCGACGCCGCGCCAGGAGGCGCTCTGCCACCAATCCAATTCCGTGACATGGTCGATGCCCAGGCGCGCAAACCATGACTTGAGGCCGAGCGGGACGAAAAAGCGCGTAGCCCCCTGGCTGCGGCGATGCAGGGCCTGCACGCTGGCGCGGTCGAGATGGTCGTAGTGATTGTGCGAAATCAGCACGGCATCCACGGCCGGCAAATCGCGCAGACCGATGGCGGGCGGCTGATAGCGGCGCGGGCCGGCAAAGAACAGCGGCGAGGCGCGTGCAGAGAATACCGGGTCGGTGAGGACGTTGAGCCCCCCCATCTGCACCAGGACGGTGACATGCCCGATCCAGGTGGCGGTCGCGGCAGAGCGGTTCTGCGCCAACCAGGCAAGATCGGGGGTATCCACCCAGTCCGCCAGCCAGGGTGCCGGCGGCGGGGGCGGGCCCTTGATGCGCCGTTCGCGCTGCCAGCGCCGGAAATCGCGCATGCTGCGCGCCTGCGGATCGAGATTCTGAAACCCGGTGGGCGTGTGGTGGGGCTGCCCCGGATCGTAATGCGGATTGGGCTTGTTGCGGTAGGCGCGGGCTCCCAGCAGGCGCATGAGCGCCAGTACCAGGCGCGTCAGGCCGCCCGCGGACCAGGCATGGTGCCGCGCCATGCCCTACAGCCAGCGCCGCACGCGCGCCCGGTAGGCACGGTAGGCGTCGCCGAACTTGGCTTCCAGATGGGCCTCCTCGTGGCGGATCACCCCGTAGCGGACAATGAACCAGACCAGCGGCGCGAACACCAGCGGCCAGGCGCTCTGCAGTCCGGCCGCCAGGCCCAGGTAAATGAGCCAGTCGCCGACATAGATGGGGTTGCGGCTGTGAGCGAAGGGGCCGCCGGTGCAAAGTTCGGCCGCGCCCTTGTAGGGATTCACTGTGGTGTGGTGGCGCCAGAAGGTGGCAAGCGTCCAGGCGAACAGCGCCAGCCCCGCGCCCGCCAGCAGCCAGGCCACCGGGCGCGCCGCCGCACCGAGCGCCAGGGGCAGGCCATGACCGTGGCGCTCCAGCCACCAGGCGGCCAGCCAGGCGAGGGCATAGGGAGCGGGCGGCAGCACCCAGGTGCTGGGGCGATCTGCTTGGGATTCGGTGCTTGGCATGGCAGGCAGCAGCTTAGCAGACGCAGGCGCAGGAACGTGGCACGGGGCTTGCTGCATTTCGGCTGTAAAGATTTCGGGAGCAACAAAAATGCGCACCCTGCCACTGTTTCTCGGCCTGCTCGGCCTCGTCGCTGCCCAGGCAGCCCAGGCCAAGAGTTATGTTTTCAGCACGACTGTCAATGGCTCGACAACCAACGTGGCCACGTTGGACATCACGCAGCAAGGCACCAGCACCCTGTTCCAACTGACGCCGGCTTCGGACTTTTCCGCGCTGGGCAGCAATGCCTATATCAGCACCTTCAGTGCTTCCTACTCTTCCCCCGCGAAGATCAAGTCCGTCATCAGCTTCCCCAGCGTCCTGCCCGTCGGCAACGTCCAGCCTTCCGCTGACAAATTTTCCAGCAATTTCAAGAAAAGTACCCAGGACTACGTGAACACCTGGAACCTGAACTGGACGAAACAGCAGCCGCTCGGCAGCGCCCAGACTTCCACCTGGATCGCTTCGAACAGCACGGCGAATCTCTTCGGCTCATCCTTTTACATGAAGATCCAGAACCTCACCGGCACGAGCAAAACGCTCAAGCTGACGGCGCTGAACGCCGCGCCTGTGCCCGAGGTCAGCAATCTCAGCATGTACGTGACCGGCCTGGGGCTGGTAGGGCTGGTGATGCTGCGCCGCCGCGGCGGCAGGCACTCCACCACCCGCTGAACTCCCCCGGCCGAGCCTCGCGCCCTGCCGAAAACCCACCGCTGCTATAGAAATCCCGGCTGCAGGGCGCGCAGGAATTCGTTGCGCGCCTGTTCGCTCTGCTGGAACGCTCCGGTGTAGGCCTGGGTCACCACGCGCTCGTCGCCACGCCGGTCTTCCCCCAGCAGCAGGCACAACTGCTCGGCCTCGATGATGCAGGCCGCCCCCTTCGCCTTGCCGTGGGTGATAAGCGCCTCGGCGATGTCGCGCGTCATCCATTCCTGGTAGGTGAAGCGGTGGCCTATGGCGTCCACCATGCGCGCGATGCGGCCGAAGCCGTGCAGGCGCCCACCCGGGATGTAGGCCACATGGGCGACGCCGCGAAAGGGCACCAGATGGTGGGGACACACGCCGTGGACGGCGATGCCGCGCACCACCACCATGTCCTCGCGCGTGTCCGCGAAGCCCGCGCCCAGCGCCGCGCCGGGATCGAGTTCGTAGCCGCCGAGGAGGCGCTTCTGCCACAGTTCGCGCACGCGCTCGGCGGTGCGCCCGGTGTGCACGGTGTCGCTGGGCACACCGCAGGCGGCCAGCAGGGCCTTGACTGCGGCTTCGAACGCAGCCGGATCGAAACGCCCGGTCTGGGGGATGCCAATGACATCTGCCGGACGCGGGCCGGCCGGGTCGTGGTCGCAGCAATCGGCCACGCTCAGTCGCCCAAGGTCTGTTTGAGGAAGACCGTGGTCTGCGCCCAGGAGTCCTTGTCCGCCGCGCGGTCATACTTGAGCGGCAGGTTGAACTTCTTGCCCAGGGCGGTGGCGCCGGGATTGGTGAAGCTGTGCTCGGCGCCAGGGTAGACGACGACACGGAAATCCGCCTTGGCAGCCTTCATCTCCTGCTCGAATGCGGCGACTTCCTTGGGCGGCACGAACTGGTCGGCGCCGCCGGTGAAGACCAGGACCTTGGACTTGATGCTGCCCGGCTCGGTCTTGATGTCGCTCATCAGCATGCCGTGGAAACTCACCACCGACTTGAGCGGCGCGCCCAGCCGGGCCATGTTGAGCACCACGCCGCCGCCGAAGCAGTAGCCGATGGCAGCGATGTCGTCCTTCTTCACCGTGGGCTGGGCCGTCAGCAGATCGTAGGCCGCCATGAAGCGCGCCTTCTCCACCGGCATGTTGCTGTTGACCGCGTTCATGAAGGCTTCTGCGGTCTTGGGATGGCCGGCGGTCTTACCATCGCCATACATGTCCAGCGCCAGCGCGGTGTAGCCCTCCTTCGCCAGCATGCGGGCGCGCCCGCGCGCGTAGCTGTTGAGCCCCCACCATTCATGCACCACCAGCACCCCGGGCCGCTTGCCGTGATAGGCGTTGTCGTACACCAGATAGCCCTTCATGGTCTGGCCGTCCGCCGTGTAGTCGACGGTCTTGGCCACCAGGGCGGCCTGGGCGGACGCGGCCAGGCCGAGCAGTCCGGCCAGCAGCAGGATGCGAGCTTTCATGTGGGTCTCCCATTGTCGTGACAGGCTGCCAGTATAGGGGAAGCGGGGCCGGCACTATAATGTGCCTCCCGTTTCCCGCCCTTTGCGCCCTTGCCCGCTTCCGTCCCTGCCGGCCTGACCGACGGCCCCCTGCCGCCATCCCTTTTTCCCCTCCTGCGCATGCTGGGCGACGGCCGCGTGCACTCCGGCGAGGCTCTGGCCCATGCCTTGGGTGTCTCGCGCGCCAGCATCAACAATCTCATGCACGCCGCCGCAGGCGCAGGTTTGGCCTTCCAGGCGATCCCTGGCAAGGGCTACTGCCTGGCGGAAGCCTTCGACTGGCTGGATGCCGAAACCCTGGCGCAGACCCTGGCCGCGGCGGGCGCCGATTTCGTGCTCGACCTGCACGACCAGCTGCCCTCCACCAACAGCCACCTCATGGCTGCCGCGCAGCGCGGCGCCCCCCACCGCAGCGTGACCTACTGCGCCCACCAGCATGCTGGACGGGGACGGCGCGGGCGCGCCTGGCTGTCGGGAGTGGGCGGCGGCATCACGTTTTCCGTCCTGTGGCGCCTGGAGGGCGGCATCAACCAGGCAGCGGCCCTGAGCCTGGCGGTCGGCCTGGCGCTGGCGCGCGCGCTGGGGCACGAACATGTCTTGCAGCTCAAGTGGCCCAACGACGTATTGGCAGGCTTTCGCAAGCTCGCCGGCATCCTCGTGGAAGTTCAGGGCGACGCCCTCGGCCCGGCCTGGGCCGTCATCGGCATCGGCATCAATCAGCGCATGGCGGACGCCGTGCGCGAACACATCGATCAGGCAGTCACCAGCCTGGATGAAATCGGCCTCACCCTGCCGCGTACCGAAATCCTCGCCCGCGTGCTGCTGCAACTGGATCTGGTCCTGACGCAGTTCGAGAGTTCGGGTTTCGCGCCGCTGGCGGACGAGTGGAATGCCCGCCACGCCTACCATGGCCGGCGTGTGGTCCTGCACCTGCCCGACGGCAGCCACATCGAAGGCGAAGTCAGCGGAGTGGATGCCGAAGGCGCGCTCCACCTGTTGCTGCCCCAGGGCGGCGAACGCCGCTTCCACGTCGGCGAACTGCGCATGAGGCCCGTGCGTGGCTGACTGGCTTGTCATCGACGTCGGCAATAGCCGGGTCAAATGGGCGACGGGGCGTCCCGGCCGCTGGCACGACACAGGCGCCTCCCCGCTTGCGGAAGCCGCCGGCTTGGCCGCACCCGCCGCCGGCCGCGGGCTTCCCGCAGCAGCGCTGAACGTGGCGGGGACGGCGGGGGAGAGCCTGCTGCAAGCCTGGGAAGCCGCCCTGGGGCGGCCGATACACCGCCTCGTCAGCCCGGCGCGCGGGGGCGATGTCATCAGCGCCTATGAGCGCCCCGAACTCCTCGGCATCGACCGCTACGCCGCCCTCGTCGGCGCCCGCCAGCGCAGCCGCGCCCACTGCCTGGTCGTCTGTGCCGGCAGCGCGCTCACGGTGGACTGGCTGCATGCCGACGGCCGCCATGGCGGCGGGCTCATCCTGCCTGGGCGCCGGCTCATGCGTCTGGCCATGTCGACATTCGCGGGTGTGGGCGAGACGCGCGAGGATCCTAGCTGGCCGCCGGTGTCCACGCCGGCGGCAGTGACTGCGGGAGTGGCCTACGCGCTCGCCGGCGCGACCGAACGGGCCTGGGAAACCTTCACGGCTTCCGCAGGTCTGCCTGCGCAGTGCTTTCTCACCGGAGGCGACGCCCTCTGGCTCATGGAGCATCTGCATATAACAGCAGCCGAGCACCTGCCCGACCTGATTTTCGACGGGCTCGTGA
>JAJXXS010000251.1 GCA_021780975.1 Pseudomonadota bacterium | reverse complement strand
GCCCCGTCAGCGGGCGCATCGTCATCGCCGCGGTGAACGGGGAACTGACGGTCAAGCGCCTGAAGAAATCGGGCGGGCGCGCTTGGCTCATGGCCGAGAACCCGGCCTATGAGCCGATTGAGATGAAGGACGGCATGGAGTGCGTCATCTGGGGAGTGGTCACCAATGCCATCCACGCCTTCTGATCTCTACGGCCTGATTGACGGCAATAACTTCTATGTCTCCTGCGAGCGGGTGTTCAACCCCAGGCTGGAGAATAAACCTGTGGTGGTGCTCTCCAACAATGACGGTTGCGTGGTGGCGCGCAGCCAGGAGGCCAAGGATCTGGGGATCAAGATGGGCGTGCCCTGGTTCCAGGTCCGGCACCTGGAACGCAAAGGCCTGATCGCACAGTCCTCCAACTATGCGCTGTATGCCGACATGAGCGCCCGCATGATGAGCGTGATGGGGCAGTACAGCCCTCGGCAGGAGGTGTATTCCATCGATGAGTCCTTCCTCCTGTTCGAGGGCTTTGGCAGCTGGAACCTGCAGGAGCACCTACACCGCCTACGCGCACAGGTGCGCCAATGGGTAGGCATCCCGGTATGCGGGGGCCTAGGCTCGACCAAGACGCGCGCCAAGCTCGCCAACCGGCTGGCAAAAAGGGAGCTCGAGTTTGGCGGGGTGTGCCACCTGGAGTCGATGGATCTCCGGGAGCAGGCGCGGTATCTGTCCCGGGTCGAGGCCGGCGACGTGTGGGGCGTGGGCCGCCGCACGACCGAAAAGCTGGCTGCCTTGAACATCCGCACGGCACTGGACCTCCTGAAAGCGCCGCCGGACTTCATCCGCCAGCGCTTTGGCGTTGCGCTGGAACGCACGGTGCGCGAGCTGAACGGCCTGGCCTGCTTCGGGCTGGAGGACGAGCCCGCGCCGCGCCAGCAGATCGTCGCCTCGCGCAGCTTTGGGCAGAGGGTGACCGAACT
Organism: Pseudomonadota bacterium; assembly: GCA_021780975.1. Lineage (GTDB taxonomy): Bacteria > Pseudomonadota > Gammaproteobacteria > Burkholderiales > Thiobacillaceae > JAJXXS01. The sequence continues at coordinate 5,117 of JAJXXS010000251.1, read as the reverse complement.
CTCCGAGTTGCGCGAGTCGGTGCTGAGTTACATGGCGCGGGCGGGCGAAAAGCTGCGTCGGCAAAACTCGGTGTGCGCTGTGGTGGGCGTGTTCCTGCGCACCAACGCCTTCGCGCCGGAGGAGCCACAGTACCACCCCATGGCCACCATCCCCCTCCCCTCGCCGGCGCAGGACAGCTTCACGCTGGCCAAGGCCGCGATAAGGGGCCTGGAGTCGATCTACCGCAAGGGCTACCGCTACCAGAAGGCGGGCGTGATGCTCATGGAGCTAAGTCCCGCTTCCCAGGGGCAGTATGGATTGTTCCCCGAGGAGAACGGGGATCGCGTCACGCTCTCGCGCCTGTCTGACCGGATCAATGATCGCATGGGGCGGGATACGCTCAGACTGGCCGGGAGCCTGGAAACTGGCGGCTGGCGGATGCGCAGAGGGGCGGCGAGCCCGGCGTACACGACCAGCTGGCGGGAATTGCCGCTGGCCTCAAGTTGAACGGCATGTTCTCATGCAAGCATGCGTACATGGAGGCATGTGGGGTCGCCTCAGAAAACGGAAAACAAAGCACGCTAAGGCTTCTCGCAAACGATGGTCTGGAGAAGCCTTGCTGAGAAGATGGCGCGGCGTAGCGTCGATGTGGCCGGGGAGTTCTCAAAAACCGTTCTCGGAAGAACGCTGGACGGTTGCCAGCGGCAAGAACAGGGTAAGCGGCGAGTCTGGCAAGGCAATGAAGCCGTGATGCCGGTAGAAAGCCGCTGCCGCCTCGTCCTTGGCGTCCACCATCAGGGCGAAGGCGGCAATCTCCGAACGGGCAGCCCGGTCGAGCGCATCGGCCAGCAGCGCACCGCCAAGACCTTGCCCCTTGAATGCCTGATCGACAGCCAAGCGGCCCATGCGAACGGCGGGCACGGTCGGATAGCGCGGCAGCTTCTTGCCGGTGCTGGCCGGAAGATCGGCCAGCAGCAGGCTTGCCGATGCCAAGGTGTAGTAGCCAGCGATGCGCTGCCCATCTGCCAAGGCCACGAAACAGGCGGCCACGCGGCGGCGAATGTCCTGGGTGACTTGCTCTCGCAGGTAGCGATTCATCGGCTCCGAATCACTGCGGAAGGCGGCGCGGTCATGTGCTGCATCGAGCGGCGCAAGCTGGAACGGTGCGCGGCTCATTCAGTGCGCAAGAGCTTGCTGCGACGGGTAAAAGCACGTTCCAAAGCTGGGGCCGGTTTCGGTGGCGACAGCAGAGCTTGCGCGAAACATTCCTGATCGGCCAGAGACAGACGGATGACTTCGGCTTGCTCGATGGCGCGCTGCGCGGCGTCCTGCACGGCGGACACCACGAAATCGGTCACGGTGCGTCCCTGAAGTTCGGCGGCACGCTTGAGCATCGAATGCAGATCGGTGCTGATTCGCGCTTCGAGACGGGCGGTAGAGATGGCGACGGGCATGATTTTGTCCTCCTGATGTAATCATACGGCAAATTGCCGTACATATCAAGGCGGAATTTTCGGCGATTCCGGCTTAGCGTGCTTTGTTTTCCGTTTTCTGAGGCGACCCCACATGCCTCCATGCCTCACGGTCCGTTACCTGGTTCTGCTGTGTAGCGCCGGGAATTCCGGGTATAGACTGCGGCCAAATAGGGCGGGAGAATCAAATCAGCGTTGACACCCGGTTGCGTCCGAGTCGCTTGGCGATGTAAAGCGCCCGATCGGCGCGTTCCAGAATTTCCTCCGACTTCGCCGCCGCCGCATTGGGAAAACAAGAAACGCCGATGCTGATGGTGAGATGGATGGTTTCCCCGTGAGGCAGCGTGAATGGGGCGTCCGCGATCCTCGATCGGATACGCTCGGCTACCTGTTTGGCGGGTTCGATTGTGGTTTCCGGCAAAGTGATGACAAATTCCTCGCCGCCATAGCGGGCGACGATATCCACATCGCGCGTTTCGTCGATCAATAGCGCCCCCAATTGCCGCAGCACACTGTCCCCGGCGGCGTGGCCATGGGTGTCGTTGACCTTCTTGAAATGATCGATGTCCAGCATCATCAGCGAAAACGGCTTGCTGTAGCGCTGCGAGCGCAGGATTTCGCATTCAAGGCGTGCGTCCAGGGCGCGCCGGTTGTACAGGTCGGTCAAGGCGTCGGTGGTCGCCATGTCCTGCGTCTGCGCGTGCAGGCGCGCATTATGGATGGCGCCCGCCGCCAGGTTGGCGAAGGTGGTGAGGAGGTTGATTTCCTCAGGCAAAAAAACGTCCCGGTCGGTGCGATAGAAATAGAGCACCCCCATGGGGTAGGAATGGCTCGTGAGCGGCAGGCAAATGAAGCATTGCAGCCCTTCCCCGCGCGCGAGCCTGCTCAGCGGATGAGGGGCTCCCGGGCGGCCGTTGCTCAGGACATAGTTGCCCGTCTTGAAGGTTTCATCGGCCAGGCCGCCCGGCCGAAAGGACATGCGGCTGACGAAAGGGTCGGACAGCCCCTGTGTATGCCACTCCTCGAACAGGCCGGTATCCTGGTTGTAGAAAGCGACGCAGGCGGCTTTTGAGCCGGTCAGCTCGATGCCCTGCTGCATGATCTTGGTGAGGACATCCTGCAGGCCCAGAGAGGAGGAGATGGCGATCGCCACCATATTGAGGGCGGCAAGCTGGGCCGCCTTGTCGCGAATCGCCTGCTCGTTGGAATGGATATAGGCGTCGATGGCGAGGCTCAGGTCGAAAAAAACGATCTTGAGCAGCGCCAGGGCGGCGTTAAGCTTACTCTCGTCCGCGGCGCCCGGCAGGCGGAAAACCTTGGGAAGCATCAGGGCAAGATATTTGCTGTAGGCACCCATGTACCACTGGGGTTCCAGCCCGGCGCGGTCATGCGCGACGCCGATGCGGATGCGATCGCGGACATAATCCTCGCCGTAGTCGCCGGCCAGCAGGCTTCTGAAATAGGCCGTCTGGGTTTTTTTGAGTTGCTCAAGCCTGCCGTCGCCCTCCAGGAATTGGGCGGTTTCGCGGAAGGCGAGCAGGTGCGCATAGAAATCCTCGACGAAGAACTCGGCTTCGCCGTCGAGCTTCAGGCTGAGCGCCTTGAGGACGTCGACGTCCTGCGCACCGAATTCCAGGAAGCGCTTGCGCAGCGCGACTTCCTCGGCATCGAGCTGAAGAGGGGTGAATAACTCGTGCATTGGGAGTTGTCCTATGACTTTGTTTTCCACCGGGATGTCTGGAGCCACGCCTCCAGTTCATCCTTAGGCAGCGGTCGGGTGATGTGCAAGCGGCGTTCCTGGGCAATGACCATCGCTTCGTCAACCAGCACGTCGCCATGCATCAGCGTCTTGTCCTTGGTCACGATCATGCGCCCGACGAACTCGGCGCCCAGGTGGCGCTCCACCCATTCGTGCTTCTCCGGCACGCAGTTGCGGTACTGGTTCAATGGCGAGGTGCAGATGCGCACGGCATCGAGCGCGCCGGCAATCGGCCGCAGTTCGCGGAAGAAGCCCGGCGAGGTGTAGATTTCATCGACCGTCTCGCGCAGGCGCTCGGATGGAATGATCGCCGACAGGATCGGCCTGCCTTTGTCGTCGCGCACCGGGTCAACCACGCACACGCAGGTGGATGCAGTAGTTGTGCAGGATGTTGCTGATCCAGTCGCACCCCATGCCGAATGGCTTGAGGCCAACATCGTCCTGACACCAGAAGGTCGTGCCGGCGTACTCGAAGCGGCCGGCGTCGCCGCACAGCTTGAACACCAGATCCCAAGCAATCGGATACTGCGCGCGCTCGAATTTCACGTTCTTGGTAACGATGGTCAGCACGCGGCCCGGCGCCATCACGTCGGCGCAGCAGTCGTAGATGCCCGCCAGCTCGTCGATGAACTGGCGATAGTCCTTGACGTTGCCCAGGTCGGCGTCGCTCTCCGAATAGGTGGTGCGCAAGCCCTTGGCCTGTCGCGCCTTCTGGCCCTCGTCCGACACATGCATGCCGGGGTTGTGCAGGATGCGCCAGTAGGGCGGGCTGGTGACGGTATACGCGACTGGCTGGAAGTCGGCGGGGATCAGCGCCGCCGCATCGCGGGCGTCGCCGTGCAGCACTTCCCAGCGCTCCGGCCGCGCACGGCCGGCATCGGCCACGCGGGTGCGGGCGATGTCAGCCCAGGCATCGCCCAATTCGATGATGACCGCCCTGCGGCCGGCGTCGAGCGCGGCGACCGCCGTTGACCCCGTGCCGCCCATGGGGTCGAACACCACGGCGTCGGCTTCCGTCAGTTCTTGGACGAAGGTCTGCACCAGTTCCTCCGGGAACTTGGCCGGGTGCAGGATTTCCTTCTTGCTGCGTGGCTTGGGCTTGGGCTTCACCCACTGCTCGCGGATCGCCGGCACGCCGACGTGCAGCGTGGGCAGCTCGGCATGGACCGGCCCGATTTCCTGGATGGCTTGCAGCACGTTGACGTAGGTCGGCGCTGCATCATCAGCGGCCAGCAGGCCGATGCGCTCGTCACGCAGGCGGAAGCTCTGGCGGGCCAGGCTCGACAGCACCCACGGCAGGGGATAGCGGCCGGCATCCGTCGTCACTTCCTGCGACAGCAGGACGCAGAAGCCATCTTCCTTGAGCACCGCCCGGCAGTTGGCCAGGAACTGGCGCACATGCGCCGCGTGCTCGGCTGCCTGTCCGGCCAGCACAGCGCCGCTATGGCGCATGTCCACCACGATGAAGTCGAACAGCGTGAAGTCGGTTTCGTCGTAGTGCCATTGGCCGATGTCGGCCGGCGCCACGGTTTCGCGGAACAGCATGCGACCGTGAGCCGCAATGGCGGGCCGCTCGTCCGATACGGTGATGGCCATCACTCGGGTCAGACGGCCTTCGGGCGCGTACTGCTTGGTGAAGAACTGGATCAGCCCGCCATACAGCGATTCGTCATCGGCCAGGTGGAAGAAGCTTTTCTGGAACAGCAGCCAGTCTTTCCAGGCCAGATCGTTGATGCGGTTTTCCAGCGTGCGTTTCGGCTTCGCGGGGGCAGCGGCGAGTGCGCGTTGTGCAGTCGGCATGATTACACCTCCGTCAGTGTGGCAATGGGTTTGAGGACGCCGGGCAGCACGTAGCGGTTCGCCGTCTTCGTGCCGGGCGCGTGGCTGTCCTGAGCGTCCAGTCTGG
>JAJXXS010000373.1 GCA_021780975.1 Pseudomonadota bacterium | reverse complement strand
GGCAATATCGATCACCGCTTGCGCCAGGCGGACTTCAGCCTGGACGGCGCGCATGCTGGTGCCCTGTGGCTCGGGCTGGATGTCGCGCAACTGGACAAGCTGCGCTCGGTGCTGCTCATCGGCAGCCGCCTGCGCAAGGAACACCCCCTCATCGCGCACCGCTTGCGCGAGACCTGCCGCCGCCACAGCCTCTTCGCCGTCCTTGCGGCATCCGAGGAAGATTATCTCTGCAACATCAGGCCCCATATGGTCACCCCGCCGTCGGCCTGGGTTGCGCGTCTGGCGAAGGTGTATGTGGCGCTCTGCGGTCTGCGCGGGACACCGGTGCCGGAGTGGGGCAAGGAAATCAAGCCTGCCGCCGAGGAAGCCACCCTGGCGCAGAATCTCATGCGTCACCCCAGCGCTGTGCTCCTGGGCAACCAGGCCCAGCATCATCCCGCGTTCGCCCAGATCTTGTGGCTGGCGCAGGAGATTGCCGGACTGGCAGGAGCGGCTTATGGCATCATACTCGAGTCCCCCAACGGCTTGGGCGCCCAGGTCGCCGGCGCCGTGCCCTACCAGGGGCCGCTCGGTGCAGCCGCGCGAGGCGGGATGAATGCCCGCCGCATGTGGGAGGAGCCGCGCAAGGCCTATGTGCTGCTAGGTTTGGAGCCCGAGCTCGACTGTCAGAATCCAGGGCAGGTCAGCCGCGCCTTGCGGCAAAGCGATTTCGTCGTATCCCTCAGCCCTTACCGACATCGCGCACGGGATTATGCGAACGTCATATTGCCGATCGCACCTTTTACCGAGACGTCCGGTACCTTCATCAACCTGGAAGGCTCGGTGCAAAGCTTCCGCGCCACGGTGAAGCCCTATGCCGAGGCACGGCCGGCCTGGAAGGTGTTGCGCGTGTTGGGAACCATGCTGGAGCTTCCAGGATTCGACTACGACGAGAGCGAGGCGATACGTGACGAGTTGCTGGGGGGGCGGGGAGACGCGCGGATTGCCGCTTTCCTCAACAACCGGGTGGAAGCGCAACCGCTGGATTTCAACGCTGCGCAGGGATTGCAGCGATTGGGGGAGATTCCCCTCTATCAGAGCGATGCCATCGTGCGGCGCGCCACCTCGCTGCAGCGCACGGCGATTGCCGCGGGGCCGCGCATCGGTTTGTCGGGCGCCATGATGGACGCGCTCGGACTGCTCCCCGGCAGCATACTGCGCGTGCGCCAGGGCGGTGGGCAGGCCGCTCTGCCCGTGGAGCGCGACGAAACCTTGGCGCCCAATTGCGTGCGTGTGCCCGGGGGCCATGAGCTTACCGCCGAATTGGGTCCGCTCTTCGGCGAAATCACGCTGGAGGCCCCCTGATGACGGGCCTGGGCGAGATCTGGAGTGCCGCGTGGCCAGCCGTGCAGGCACTGCTCTACATCATCCTCATCCTCGTTCCTCTGGTGCTGTCCGTGGCCTACCTGACCTATGCGGAACGCAAGATCATTGGCTACATGCAGGTGCGCCTGGGGCCCAACCGGGTCGGATACAAGGGCCTGCTGCAGCCCATCGCCGATGTGGTGAAGCTGTTGATGAAGGAAGTCATCATACCTTCCGGAGCCAGCCGCGGACTGTTCATTCTCGGCCCGGTGCTTGCCATTGCTCCAGCGCTGGCGGCCTGGGCGGTGATACCGTTCGCCCATGGCTGGGTGCTGGCCAACATCGATGCCGGCCTGCTCTACGTGCTGGCGGTCACTTCCATCGGGGTCTATGGGGTGGTCATCGCCGGCTGGGCATCCAACTCGAAATATGCCTTCCTCGGCGCATTGCGCTCCGCGGCGCAGATCGTGTCCTATGAGATCGCCATGGGTTTCGCTCTCGTCGGGGTGCTCATGGCTGCACAATCCCTCAACCTGAGCCAGATCGTCGAAGGGCAGGCAGGAGGGTTCTGGCACTGGTATGTCTGGCCGCTCTTCCCGCTCTTCCTTGTATACCTGGTTTCTGGAGTGGCGGAGACCAACCGCGCGCCCTTCGACGTGGCGGAAGGGGAGTCTGAAATCGTCGCCGGCTTTCATGTTGAATATTCTGGGATGGCTTTCGCGGTGTTCTTTCTCGCGGAGTATGCCAACATGATCCTGATCTCCGCCCTCACCACCCTCATGTTTCTGGGCGGCTGGCTCTCGCCCTTTCCTCTCCTGCCGGATGGCATGCTCTGGTGGCTGCTCAAGGTGGCCTTCGTGCTGTTCCTGTTTCTTTGGTTTCGCGCCACTTTTCCGCGTTACCGCTACGACCAGATCATGCGCCTGGGCTGGAAGGTCTTCATTCCGATCACCCTGGTCTGGATCCTCGTGGTGGGGTTGGTGATGCAAACCCCTTACGCCTACCTGGTGCACTGAGACTGCCATGAAGAACCCCTTCGGCCATTGGTTCTCCAGCCTCTTTCTCACCGAACTGGTCAAGGGCATGGCGCTCACTGGCCGCCATTTCTTCGCGCGCAAGATCACGATTCAGTTCCCAGAGGAGAAAACCCCCCAGTCGCCGCGTTTTCGAGGCCTGCATGCGCAGCGCCGCTACAGCAACGGTGAGGAACGCTGCATCGCGTGCAAACTTTGCGAGGCGGTGTGCCCCGCGCTTGCCATTCACATCGAATCGGAGCAGCGCGAGGACGGCACGCGCCGCACCACACGCTACGACATCGATCTGACGAAGTGCATATTCTGCGGCTTCTGCGAGGAGGCATGCCCGACGGACGCCATCGTGGAAACGCGCATCCTGGAGTATCACGGCGAGAAGCGCGGGGACCTGTACTACACGAAGGAAATGCTGCTGGCCGTGGGTGACCAGTGCGAGGCGCAGATAGCCGCCGACCGCGCCCAGGACGCGAGGTATCGCTAATGTCGCCGAGAGAGGAAGAAGGGCGCGCGCCCCCAGCAAGACAATGAATTTCCAGTCCGCTCTGTTCTACTTTTTTGCTGCCATCCTGCTTTTTGCCGGCCTTCGCGTCATCACGGCGCGCAATCCCGTGCATGCCGCACTGTATCTGGTCCTGGCCTTCTTTTCCGCCGCCGGCCTGTGGATGCTACTGGAGGCCGAATTTCTCGCCATTGTCCTGGTGCTTGTCTATGTGGGCGCGGTGATGGTGCTCTTTCTCTTCGTTGTCATGATGCTCGATATCAATCCAGACCAGCTGCGGCAGAATTTCTGGCGCTATCTCCCCGTGGCGTTACCGGTGGCTCTGCTGATTGGCGTTGAAATGGTGCTGATACTCGGGTCGCGCTATTTCGCCGCCACCCCGCCGCCCACCCCGCTGCCAGCGGGCTACAGCAATACCAAAGCCCTTGGCGAGGTGCTCTACACCCAATACGTCTACGCCTTCGAAGTCGCCGCGGTGATCCTTCTGGTAGCCATAGTGGCTGCCATTGCCCTCACCATGCGACGCCGCAAGGACAGCAAATATGTCGACCCGGCACGGCAGGTGCGTGTGCGCAAGGAGGATCGCCTGCGCGTCCTGAAGATGAAAGTCTCGCGCTACGGCGATGAATTGCACGACCATGCGCATGATGGCTCCCAGCCTGGCGGGGACGCCGCCTCATCCTCGCAGGAGCGCTGACATGGTAAATCTCTCGTCCTATCTCATACTCGGCGGTCTGCTCTTCGCGCTTTCGGTATTGGGGATTTTCCTCAACCGTCGCAATGTGATCATTCTGCTCATGGCCATCGAGCTGATGCTGCTGGCAGTCAACCTCAACTTTCTCGCCTTTGCCCATTATCGGGGAGACCTTGCCGGCCAGGTGTTCGTGTTCTTCATCCTGACCGTCGCCGCGGCCGAGTCGGCCATTGGCCTCGCCATCCTGGTGGTGCTTTTCCGCAACATGCGCACCGTGGATGTAGAGGAATTAGACCAGCTCCGAGGTTGAAGCCCGCCATGCCACTTATCTACCTCATCGTCCCGTTTGCCCCCCTGGTCGGCGCCCTGGTGGCGGGCCTGCTGGGCTGGGCGATTGGACGGCGCCTCTCGCATTGGGTCGCCACCGCCAGCGTCGCCGTTTCCCTGGTGGCGTCCTGGTTCGTGTTCCAGGATGTTCTGGCGGGGCATACCTACAACGTCACGCTCTACACCTGGATGCATGTGGGAGGGGTCGATTTTTCCCTTGGCTTCCTGATCGACCCGCTGTCTTCCCTCATGATGCTGGTGGTGTGCTTCGTCTCCCTCATGGTCCATGTCTACACCATAGGCTACATGGCGGATGACCCCGGATACAGCCGCTTCTTCAGCTACATTTCGCTGTTTACTTTCGCCATGCTCATGCTGGTGATGAGCAACAACTTCCTGCAGCTGTTCTTCGGCTGGGAAGCGGTGGGGCTGGTGTCTTATCTTCTGATCGGTTTCTGGTACACGCGGCCAACGGCGGTTTATGCCAACCTCAAGGCCTTCCTCGCCAACCGTGTGGGCGACTTCGGATTCCTGCTCGGCATTGCCATGGTGCTGGCCTATTTCGGCAGCCTTGATTACGCCACCGTTTTCCAACGCGCCCCGGCCTATACGCAGGTGACGGTCAGCCTGTTTCCGGGGCATCCATGGTCGCTCCTGAGCGTCATCTGCCTGCTGCTGTTCGTCGGCGCCATGGGCAAGAGCGCGCAGATGCCCCTGCACGTCTGGCTCCCTGATTCCATGGAAGGCCCCACCCCCATTTCCGCGCTCATACACGCCGCTACCATGGTGACCGCTGGAATTTTCATGGTGGCGCGCATGTCGCCGCTGTTCGAGCTTTCCGACACCGCCCTGGCCACCGTGATGGTGGTGGGCGGGGTCACGGCCTTGTTCATGGGCCTGCTGGGCATCGTGCAGAACGACATCAAGCGCGTGGTGGCCTATTCGACGCTCTCGCAACTGGGCTACATGACAGCGGCGCTGGGCGCATCGGCCTACTCGGTAGCGATTTTCCACCTGATGACGCATGCCTTCTTCAAGGCGTTGCTCTTTCTTGCCGCAGGCTCGGTCATCATCGCCTTGCATCACGAGCAGGACATCCGCAAGATGGGCGGGCTTTACAAATACATGCCCATCACTTGGAGCACCTTTCTCATCGGATCGCTCGCCCTCATCGGCACGCCGTTCCTTTCCGGGTTCTATTCCAAGGACAGCATTCTGGAAGCGGTGCATGCCTCCAATCTCGCTGCGGCGCAGTGGGTTTATCCGATGCTGGAAGGCGGAGTCTTCATTACCGCGTTTTACACCTTCCGGCTTTACTTCCTCGTGTTTCACGGCCGCGAACGCTTTCACGATGTGCTTCATGGCCACCTGCCGCAGGAGTCGCCCTGGGTCGTCACCATCCCTCTGCTTGCCCTTGCCGCACCCTCGCTCGCCATCGGCTACATGACGATAGGCCCGCTGCTGTACGGCAGCTATTTCGGGACCTCGCTGTACGTCGCCGACCGTCACCCAGCGCTTGCCGACATGGCGCAGAATTTCCCTGGTGCGGTGGCCATGGCGCTGCATTCCCTCGCAACGCCGGTGTTCTGGCTTTCTGCGGCAGGTGTTGCGCTGGCGTGGTGGCTGTACGTGGCGCGCACCGACCTCCCGGAAAGGATCAGCCGCCGCCTTTCCTGGCTTTATGCCCTGCTGGTGAGCAAGTATGGCTTTGATGAGTTCAACGACTGGTTTTTCGCGCGCGGCGCGCGCCTCGTGGGTGGAGGGCTCTGGCGGCGCGGCGACGTGATGGTCATCGACAATTGGATGGTGAATGGCGCTGCGCGGGCAGTGGGCGCGATGTCCCGGTTGCTGCGTCATTTCCAGACCGGCTACATCTACCACTACGCCCTTGCCATGCTGGTGGGCGCCTTTGCCTTGGTGACACTGTTCACCAGGCTCGCCGGCTGAAGACAAGCAATAATAAGGGGGCGGGATGATACAGGGGATACTGCTGAGCCTGGTGATCTGGGTGCCGATACTGGCTGGCGTGGTGGTGCTGGCGACGGGGTCGGACCGCAACGCCCCGCTCGCGCGCATGCTGGCCCTGGCGGGGGCGGTGGCGGGCTTCATCGTGGCCCTTCCGCTGTACAGCGGCTTCAACGACGCCACCGCCGCCATGCAGTTCGGCGAGAACCTGCCCTGGGTCTCCGCCT
>JAJXXS010000155.1 GCA_021780975.1 Pseudomonadota bacterium | reverse complement strand
TGGCGGTGGCCTATGTGAACTGGGATGACGGCCGCAAGCGTTTTGAGGCGGGGGAACTCTCGCGCGCCGAAGTGGCGCGCCTGGAAAACCGCTACCAAGACATCAAGCTTAGGCGCGACGAGGACGAGCGCCAGGAGCGCCTGACCCGCCAGCGCCTGGCGGATGCCATGAATCAGCCGGGTAAGCTGGCGGACGAGCTGATGCGTCCCAAGCTGGCCGACAACGATGTCGCCCTGCCGGATTACGATCAGTTGCTGCCCGTCGCGCTCGCGCACAATCGCAGCCTGCTCGCCGTCGACGCGCAAGTGGCTGCCGCCCGGCAACGCATTTCCGCAGCCCGCGCGGAGAAGAATCCACAGATCGACCTGGAAGTGTCGGGTGGGGATTTCAGCCGTCACACCGTGACGCGGGATTATGCAAGTGGCGGCCTCGTGGTCACCTGGCCGCTATATTCGGGGCGCGAGGTCGATGCCCAGGTGGCGCGTGCGCGTGCGCAGGAAGAAAAACTCCTGGCGCAACGCGAAGGGCTGAGACGCAATGTGGCGGACGCGCTGCTGGACACGCTCACGGAAATCTCCTGGTTGCGTGCCAGCGCCCTGCCGGCCGCGCGTCAGAACAGCGAATATCGTGATCAGTCGCTGGAACGGGCGCGCGCCGAATACGAAATGGAATACCGCACCAACTTGGGCAATGCCATGGCGGACATCCAGGCTGCCAGCCTGCGGCATGCCGAGATGCGGTATCGCTTGGCGCTGGCGTTGGCCCGCCTTTCCGCCCTCACCGGGCAGCCCCTGGAACGGCTGGCCGCTGCCGGCAAAGGAGAAAAACCATGAAAGTCGCCCTGACGCTGGCTGCCAGTCTTTGGGCGCTGAGTGCCCATGCCCAGGAAGTCGCGCTTACCACGCCGGTCTCGGGGGTGGTGGCGGAAGTGGCGGTAAAGCTTGGTGACAAGGTGCGCAAAGGACAGGTGCTGGCGCGCCTCGATGCCACGATCTACCGTGCCCGGGTGCAGGAGGCTAGGGCGGCTGAGCAGGGCGCTGCTGCGGAGGAGGCAGAAGCGAAAAGAAACCTGGATCGCGCCCAGCAACTCTATCGCCGTACCGTGTCTTCGACCACGGAACTGGAGGCCGCACAGCTGCGCTACGCGCGTGCGCAAAGCGCACTCGGGGTGGATCAGGCCCGTCGCGTCATCGCGGAAAAGCAGTTGGAGGAGGCGACTCTGCGCGCGCCTTTCGACGGCGTCGTCACCAAGCGCCTGGCCGAGCCGGGAATGGTGGTGGCGGCACAGTGTGACCCCAAGCCACTGATCGTGATGGAACGCCGCTGACTGGAGTTTTCCGGGGCACTTGGCTATGTTGAAAGCATTCCTTGCGCACGCACGGGGGCAGACATGGACAAGCTGGTCATCCATCCGGAAGTGCCTGGTATGGCGATGCCGGGCGTCGATCGTGTAGCGCCCCTGCGCGCGCTGCATTGGTTGCGCCTGGGCTGGACCGATCTCGCGCACAGCCCGTTGAGCTTTGTCTACGGAGGCGTTTTCGCCCTGATGGGTTACGCGCTGGCGTTTTACAGTGGACAGAATCCGCCGTTGGCGCTGAGCCTGTTTACCGGGTTTCTGCTGGTGGCGCCACTCCTGGCCGTGGTGTTCTACGACATCAGCCGCGCCATGGATCTGCACCGGCATTACCCGATACATCACCACCTGCGTCGCCTGCTGCGCATTCGCGGCGGCGGTATCGGCATGTACGCCCTGCTGCTGCTTTTCGGCATGGCGGTGTGGACACTGATGTCGGCGGTGCTCGCCGGGTTTTTTCTCAGGGGCAACATCGGTGGTCTAGGTGGGTTTGCGCGGGAAGCGTTCTTTTCTGGCGCCTATGGATCTTTTGTGGCTGCCTACACTCTGCTCGGACTGGTGTTCGGGGCAGTCGTCTTCGCACTGAGCGTCGTAACCTTGCCCATGCTCATGGACCGCAAGGTGGATTTCGCCACGGCTGCCACCACCAGCCTGTGGGTGGTGCGGGAAAACGCCTTGCCCATGCTGGTGTGGGCGGTACTCATCGCGGCTCTGGTAGCACTTGGTTTTGCCACGGTATTCTTCGGCCTGGTGGTGATTTTCCCTTGGCTGGGGCACGCTACCTGGCACGCTTACCGGGATCTGGTGGAGCGCTGAATCGGCCGCGCCTTCAGCGCAACGCGGCTTCCTGGGTAGGCGGCAGGTAGGACCAGTTGCGTTTCCAGGCATTCACCACCATCACGGGGTAGCCCGGCTGCCCGAGGCTGCCGTTGTAGCGCCCCAGGGCGCGAAAGAGGTTGCCCCTTTCCTGGTCGATGTAGTAGCGCAGTATGGTGCAGCCGTAGCGCAGGTTGGTACGCAGTTGAAAGAGGTCCTGGCCCGTCTGGCCAATGGCCTTGAGCCAGAATGGCATGACTTGCATGTAGCCCATGGCACCCACCGGGGAGACGGCATATTTGCGGAAACGGCTTTCCACCTGGATGAGGGCGAGTACCAGCTGCGGGTCGAGGCCGGCGCGTGCCGATTCCCAACTGACTGTTCTCAGGAAGCGCAGGCGCGCTGCCTCGTCGGGCATATAGCGGGCAAGCTTGGCCGACATGGCCGTAAGCCATGCCTCGGCATGCAGCGGATCGCTGAAGGCGGTGTGACGATCGCCGTCGTCCGCCACCGCATGCTGCAGCGAAGCACGCACCGCGGCGGACAGTTCTTCCTCGCCTCTGGGGCCGGCCCATGCCGGGAGGCTGGCCAGCGCCAGCAATGCCCCCAAGACGCGGCGGCGCGATTGGTCAGGCTTGCCCATCTCGCGCCAGCGCTTCGCGCATGAACTCCATGACCTGGTCGATTGCGAGGACGTTGGCTTCGCTTTCGCGGCGCGACTGATACTCGATCCGACCCTCCTTGAGATTGCGCTCGCCTATGGTCAGCCGATGCGGGATGCCGATCAGTTCGGCGTCCGCGAACATGACGCCGGGGCGTTCGTCGCGATCGTCCAGCAGCACGTCCACTCCGGCAGCGGAGAAGCGCTCGTACAACTCGTCCGCGCGCTCCTTCACCTGGGCATTCTTGTGGTAACCGATCGGTGTGATCACCAGCGCAAACGGCGCCATGCTCGGCGGCCAGGCAATGCCCTTGGCGTCATGATGCTGTTCGATGGCGGCACCGACGATGCGCGACACGCCTATGCCGTAACAGCCCATTTCCAGCGTCTGGCTTTTCCCGCCTTCATCCAGGTAGGTCGCTCCCAGCGCGGTGGAATACTTGCTGCGCAGTTGGAAGATATGCCCGACCTCGATGCCGCGGCAAAGGTCCAATGCGCCCCTGCCATCCGGTGAGGGATCGCCGGTGACCACATTGCGTATGTCCGCCACCTGCGCAGGTTCAGGCAAATCGCGGCCGAAGTTGACGCCAGTCAAGTGGTAACCGTCCTCGTTGGCACCGCAGACGAAGTCGGCCATGCAGGCGACCGCGCGGTCGGCAATGACCGGGATGCTCAGCCCGAGCGGGCCTATCGATCCCGGCCCGGCGCCAGCCGCGGCACGCACGGCGGTTTCGCTGGCGAGGCGTAGCGCGCCTCCCACAGCGGGTAGTTTGGCAGCTTTTACTTCGTTCAATTCATGATCGCCCCGCAACAGGAGTGCCACGGGGCCGTCCTGGCCTTCCACGATAAGGGTTTTAACGGTTTGCGCGGGTGCGATCTTGAGATGGGCGCTTACCTCGGCGATCGTGTGCGCTCCCGGCGTCGGGGTCTTGCGCAGGCTCTGGCTGGGAGCAGGCCGGCCGTGGGCGGGGGCCATGGCCTCCGCGAGTTCCACGTTGGCAGCGTAATCGGAGGCTGGGCAAAAAGCGATCGCGTCCTCGCCAGAGTCGGCGAGGACATGAAATTCGTGCGAGCCCGATCCTCCGATGGCACCGGTGTCTGCGGCCACGGCGCGATATTTCAGGCCTAGCCGGGTGAAGATGCGCGAATAGGCCTCGTACATGCGGCGATAGGTAGCCTCCAGGCTGGCGAGATCGGCGTGAAAGGAGTAGGCGTCCTTCATGATGAATTCACGCGCCCGCATGACTCCGAAGCGGGGGCGGATTTCATCGCGGAACTTGGTCTGGATCTGATAGAAATTGACGGGTAACTGGCGATAGCTGCGGATTTCCCGGCGCGCGATATCGGTGATGACCTCCTCGTGCGTCGGGCCGAAGCAGTAATTCCTTTCGTGGCGGTCGCGGATTTTCAGCATCTGCGGGCCGAACACCTCCCAGCGGCCCGATTCCTGCCACAGTTCCGCGGGCTGCACGGAGGGCATGAGCAATTCGAGGGCGCCGGCGCGATTCATTTCTTCGCGCACGATGGTCTCGACGCGGCGCAGCACCCTTAGGCCTAGCGGCATCCAGGTATACAGGCCGGAACCCAGGCGGCGGATGAGGCCGGCGCGCAGCATGAGCCTGTGGCTTACCAGTTCGGCCTCGGCGGGAGCCTCCTTGCTGGTGGAGAGGAAAAACGCGGATAAACGCATGGATAATCGACAATCGTGGAACGTAAAGGGGGAATTCTAGGGGATGATCGGCTTTTTCGGCCGCAGGCGCCTGGACAAAAGGGTGGTTGGGGGCGTGCCCATCGAGGTCTGGGAATGTCGCGGCGTGCGTACCTTGCATCTGGGCAGCCAGGCCGTGCAAAGCGCTATGCGCACCGCCCGCCCTACCAGCCTGGAGCTAGCCTACACCCGGGCCATGATGGCGTGGCCCTTGTTTTGCCCAGGCGCGCGCGAGGTACTCATGATAGGGCTCGGCGGTGGCTCCCTCGCCAAGTACATGCTGGCGCGCGAAACCGGGCTGCGGGTGACGGCGGTGGAGATCGAGCCGGTGGTGGTGGAACTGGCACGCCGCCACTTTGCCTTGCCGGATGAGAGTGAGCATTTCCGGGTGCGCATGGCGGATGCCGCGGACTATGTGCCGGCGCATCCCGCACAAGCCGATGTCATTCTCCTGGACGGCTACGATGCCGGAGATCAGGTCGAACAACTCGCCACCGAGGCGTTTTACCGGGCGTGTCGCCGAGCGTTGCGCTCCGGCGGGTTGCTGGTGGTCAATCTCTGGGGCGGTTCACCTGATTTCGATCATTATTTCAGCCGCCTTTGCCGGGTCTTTGATGCGCGCCTTGCCTGGTTGCCGGTGGAAAGCAAGAGCAATGTCGTGGTTTTCGCTTTTGGCGCAGAGGTCACTTGCGCCGAGCGCGAGTCCGCGCGCGCCTTGGGTCGGCGCTGGGGTCTGGATCTCTCCGCTTACGCGCGCTCGCTGCAATGGTTCGAGCCGCTAGACGACGGTTCCGGCGAGGGAGGTAAAAAAGCCGGAAAAACAACTAGCTAAGCTGTTCTCCCGGGGGATTCTGAAGTTTGCAATTTGGCATTGATATGAAACAATAAAAACAGTGTGGGAAAACAGCAGGTGGCGGCGATGATAGATCGAGAAGGGTACCGCCCTAACGTCGGCATCATCCTTTGTAATGCCAGAAATCAGGTGTTTTGGGCCAAGCGTGTAAACCAACACGCCTGGCAGTTCCCCCAGGGGGGGATCAAGCCCGGGGAATCCCCGGAGCAGGCGATGTATCGCGAACTGAACGAGGAAGTGGGCCTGAATCCCTGCCACGTCAAGGTGCTGGGGCGCACACGCGAGTGGTTGCGCTATGATGTCCCGAGCCACTGGACGCGGCGGGATTGCCGCAGCCACTACCGCGGGCAGAAGCAGATATGGTTCCTGCTGCGCCTTACTGGACGGGACTGCGATGTGTGTCTGCGCGCCACCAGTCATCCGGAGTTTGACGCTTGGCGCTGGAATGACTATTGGATCGAACTGGAGTCGGTCGTCGAATTCAAGCGCGACGTCTACCGCTCCGCCCTGCAGGAACTGGAGCGCTTTCTGCTAAAGGACAACCGGTATCTGCGTAGTCCTGAGCGGCAGGGGGGCGGATACTGGCCCTCAGTGGGCCATGCTGACCCCCCTCGTTGAGACGCGGCAACGCAGCATTTTTCATGTTCGCGCCCAGGGCGCGGCTGTCTTTTATCTGGCGGATGCCGAAGCGGGTGGCGTGCTGATCAATTCGCCAGCCTTTGATCCCCACCTGCTCAGAGCCTTGACCGATGTCGCGCCTTTGCGTTACGTCTTCTATCCGAGTTTTCTGGGCGCGCGAGACGTGGACCTCTGGCGTGCGGCCGGCGCGCAAACCCTCGCCAGCCGGGAGGAGTCGGCCGCCATGCCGGGCACGGTAGATATCGCGCTGGAACGAGAGCACCGGTTCACCCGTACCATCTCCTTTTTCCCCATGTCGGGGCGTACTCGCGGCAGTTGCGCGTTGTTCTGCCGTAACAAGCCCGGAGTGCTGTTTTTGGGTCCCGTTTTGTCCCTGGGCGCGCGTGGCTGGCCAACGCTCCTCCCGCATACGGATGACTATTCGTGGGAAAACCGCCTGCTCGGGGCGCTAGGCCTGCGTGATGTGCGGTTTGACTATGCCTTTACCGATGATTTTGAATTGGGGGCTTCAAAAATCGGCCCGGGCGCCGATAAAGAAATCCAATGGGAGCTGCAAAACATTCTGGGCTTCTAAGCCGCCGGGTGCGTTGAGCTTTACTAGGCAGGGGCATATATTGAAGACACTTGACAGCCCTCGGAGGGAAATATGAAAAGTGGATTCGGTCGCCTGCCTGTGCGTCATCTGGGAGACATCTCGGGCCTACTTCAGCCCACCTGCGTATTGCCGGACAGGGTGACGTTGGACAATCCCGCCATTGATGTCATGACTGACTTCCGCCGAGTTACGGCCTACATCGCCACCCCTTACGACCCCATTGTGGCGGCCGAGGAGCGCATGCAGCGCCGCAAGGTACGGCTGTTGTTTGTCATGGATGAGTCCGACCATCTCGTGGGGCTCATCACCAGCACCGATCTGAAGAGCGAAAAGCCCATGCAGATTGTGCACAGCCGCGGCATCCGGCGGGATGAAATCCTCGTGGGCGACATCATGACACCGGCTTCTGCCTTGGAGGCTGTTGCCTTCGAGGATGTCGCATCGGCGCGCGTCGGGCACGTGCTGGAAACCCTCAAGGCCAGTGGTCGCCAGCATGCGCTGGTAGTGGAATCCGTTCATGGCAAGCCCGTTGTGCGGGGTCTGTTGTCGCTATCCCGCCTGTCCAGGCAACTGGGGGTCAATCTCGTTACCGCCGAGGTGGCCCAGACCTTCGCCGAAATAGAGGCGCAGTTGGCACATGCCTAACCATGGCTAAGGAAGCGCTCATTCGCGGTGGCCACCATCTGCCGGATGGTGGGGCGGGGCTTGCCCCCGGGCGGCCGCTGTGGCAGATCGTGCCTACGCGCGATGAGCATGGTCGGCGCATGACTGATTTCATGATGCTGGTGCCGCGCCTCAAGACCCAGCCAAAAATATATGTTGAGATGGCCATGCGTCATATTCAGCGGGTACTCTCGCGTTATGACGAAGTGGTGTTCGCCGACCTGAATCTGCAACTCAACCTGCTCTGGGTGTCCCTCAAGCATCGTCCTGGCCATCCCGGCCTTATCCTGGAAATCGCTGGCCGTATTCGCCTCCTGGTGCCCGAGGCGGTGCTGGTGGCACAAAATCCCCACGTGCGTTGAATATTGGGTTTGCATCCGGCGTCGTGGCGGATTAAACTTGAGCGTTTTCGTCAAGTATTGCTGGAGCAAGCATGGCCATTTCCGAATTGCAAGTGCAGACGGCCCTCAAAGAAGTCGTCGATCCCAACACCCACAAAGATTTCGTTACAACCAAATCGGTACGCAATCTCAAGATTGATGGCGATGACGTATCTTTGGACATCGTGCTTGGCTATCCGGCGAAAAGCCAGGTCGGGGCCATCAAGGAAGCGGTCGAGAGCAAGCTGAAGGGGCTTCCCGGCGTCGGCAAGGTGAGCGCCAACGTCAGCTTCAAGATCACGTCCCATGGGGTGCAGCGCGGTGTCAAGCTGATCCCAGGGGTGAAAAACATCATCGCCGTGGCATCGGGCAAGGGCGGGGTGGGCAAGTCCACCACCGCGGTGAACCTGGCGCTCGCTTTGGCGGCAGAGGGCGCCACCGTCGCCATGCTGGATGCCGACATCTACGGTCCTTCGCAGCCCATGATGCTGGGCATCCATGGCCGGCCGGAATCGCGCGACGGCAAGAGCCTGGAGCCCATGGAAGGTCATGGCCTGCAGGCCATGTCGATCGGTTTCCTCATCGATCCGGATACCCCCATGGTGTGGCGCGGACCGATGGTGACGCAGGCGCTCGAACAATTGCTCAACGACACCCGCTGGCACGAGGTCGACTATCTGGTGGTGGACATGCCCCCGGGCACGGGCGACGTTCAGCTGACTCTGGCGCAGCGCGTCCCCGTGACCGGTGCGGTGATCGTCACCACGCCCCAGGACATCGCCCTCATCGATGCCCGCAAGGGCCTCAAGATGTTCGAAAAGGTGGGCATACCCATCATCGGCGTGGTGGAGAACATGAGCATCCATATCTGCTCCAACTGCGGCCATGAAGAGCGCATCTTCGGCGAAGGTGGCGGCGAGCGCATGTGCAAGGACTACGGCGTGGAGTTTCTCGGTGCTTTGCCGCTCGATATCCGCATCCGCGAGGAAACCGATTCCGGCAAGCCCACCGTGGTGGCTGCGCCGGAATCCCGCATTGCCGATATTTACCGCGGCATCGCCCGGCGCGTGGCGGTGAAGATAGGCGAGTCGGCGGTGGACCATTCCGCCAAGTTCCCCAATATCGTCATCCAGAATACCTGAAGCTGGGGTCGGCGGCCGGCAGCCGGCGGTTGGTGGGGCAAGAAGCCGGGATTTGCGTCCCGGCTTTATTTATACTGTCGGCTGCCAACTGACTGTAGCCAACTTGTAATGTCTATAAAATCCGACAAGTGGATCCGCCGCATGGCGCAATCCCACGGCATGATAGAGCCGTTCGAGCCCAGCCTCGTGCGCGAGGTGGAGGGCAAGAAAATCGTTTCCTACGGTACCAGCAGCTACGGCTACGATATCCGCTGCGCCAGCGAATTCCGGGTTTTCACCAACATCAACTCCACCATCGTCGATCCCAAGCATTTCGACCCGGATTCCTTCGTCGAGATGCATGGCGACTCCTGCATCATCCCGCCCAATTCCTTCGCGCTGGCGCGCACGGTCGAGTATTTCCGCATCCCCCGGAATGTGCTGACCATCTGCCTGGGCAAGAGCACCTATGCGCGTTGCGGCATCATCGTCAACGTCACGCCCTTCGAACCCGAGTGGGAAGGCTACGTGACGCTGGAGTTTTCCAACACCACGCCGCTGCCGGCGCGCATCTACGCCAACGAGGGTGTGGCCCAGGTGGTGTTCTTCGAGTCCGACGAAGTCTGCGAGACCTCCTACAAGGACCGGGGCGGAAAATACCAGGGTCAGCACGGCGTCACCCTGCCAAAAATTTAATTTTTTCCGCCACCCCCGGTCTTATAATCCGGCCTTCCCACCCCGTCCGGAGCGCCCGGCCATGCTGTTCCATTTCCCGGTCATCATCATCGACGAGGACTTCCGCTCGGAGAATGCCAGCGGCCTCGGCATACGCGCTCTGGCGCAGGCCATCGAGAAGGAGGGCGGCGAGGTTCTGGGGGTGACCAGCTACGGCGACCTTACTTCTTTCGCCCAGCAGCAAAGCCGCGGTTCCGCCTTCATCCTGTCCATCGACGACGAGGAATTCTCCTCGCCGGAAGCCGCCAACAAGGCGATCACCGCCCTGCGCGCCTTCGTCACCGAAATCCGCTTCCGCAACAGCGACATCCCCATCTTTCTGTACGGCGAGACGCGCACCTCGCGCCATATCCCCAACGACGTGCTGAAGGAGCTGCATGGCTTCATCCACATGTTCGAGGACACGCCGGAGTTCGTCGCCCGCCATATCATGCGCGAGGCGCGCGCCTATCTGGACGGCCTGGCACCGCCGTTTTTCCGCGCGCTGACGGGCTATGCGGCCGACGGTTCATATTCCTGGCATTGCCCGGGCCACTCGGGAGGCGTGGCGTTTTTGAAGAGCCCGGTGGGGCAGATGTTCCACCAGTTCTTCGGCGAGAACCTGCTGCGCGCCGACGTCTGCAACGCCGTGGACGAACTGGGACAGTTGCTCGACCATACCGGCCCTGTCGCCGCCTCCGAACGCAATGCCGCGCGCATCTTCCACGCCGACCATCTGTTCTTCGTCACCAACGGCACTTCGACTTCGAACAAGATGGTGTGGCATTCCACGGTGGCGCCGGGCGACATCGTGGTGGTGGACCGCAACTGCCACAAGTCCATCCTCCACGCCATCATCATGACCGGCGCGATCCCGGTCTTTCTCACGCCCACGCGCAATCACTACGGCATCATCGGGCCGATTCCGCTGGAAGAATTCCGCCCCGAGAACATCCGCAAGAAAATCGAGGCGCACCCCTTCGCCCGTGCCGCCGCGCACAAGCAGCCCCGCATCCTCACCATTACCCAGTCCACCTACGATGGGGTGCTCTACAACGTCGAGGAGATCAAGACCCTGCTGGATGGCGAGATCGACACATTGCATTTCGACGAGGCCTGGTTGCCGCACGCCGCCTTCCACGATTTCTACGGCGATTACCATGCCATCGGCGAGGGCCGGCCGCGCTGCAGGAACTCCCTGGTGTTCTCCACCCAGTCCACCCATAAGCTGCTCGCCGGGCTGTCGCAGGCCTCGCAGATCCTGGTGCAGGATTCCGAGACCAGGCAACTGGACCAGACCGTGTTCAATGAGGCCTACCTCATGCACACTTCCACCAGCCCTCAGTACGCCATCATCGCCTCCTGCGACGTGGCGGCGGCCATGATGGAGCCGCCGGGCGGCACTGCCCTGGTGGATGAGTCTCTCCGGGAGGCGCTGGATTTCCGCCGCGCCATGCGCAAGGTGGACGAGGAATGGGGTACCGACTGGTGGTTCAAGGTGTGGGGCCCCGATTACCTGGCGGAGGAAGGCGTGGGCACGCGCGACGACTGGATGATCCATGCGAAGGACCGCTGGCACGGCTTTGGCAGCCTGGCCGATGGCTTCAACATGCTGGATCCGATCAAGGCGACCGTCATCACACCCGGTCTGGGCCTGGAAGGCGATTTCGCCGATTGGGGGATTCCCGCCGCGATCGTCACCAAATATCTTGCCGAGCATGGCGTGGTGGTGGAAAAGACCGGCCTCTATTCCTTCTTCATCATGTTCACCATCGGCATCACCAAGGGTCGCTGGAACACGCTCGTCACCGCGCTCCAGCAGTTCAAGGATGACTACGACCGCAACCAGCCGCTGTGGCGCATTCTGCCCGAATTTGTGGCCAAGCACCCCCGCTACGAAAGGGTGGGCCTGAAGGATCTGTGCGGGCAGATCCATGGCATCTACAAGGCCAACGACGTGGCGCGGCTGACCACCGAAATGTACCTCTCAGACATGGTGCCGGCCATGAAGCCTGCGGACGCATTTGCCAAGATGGCGCACAAGGAGATCGAACGCGTCGAGCTCGACCAGTTGGAAGGGCGTATCACCTCGGTGCTGCTCACGCCTTACCCGCCCGGCATCCCGCTGCTGATCCCGGGGGAGCGTTTCAACGCCACCATCGTGCGCTACCTCAAGTTCGCTCGCGAATTCAACGAAAAATTCCCTGGCTTCGAGACCGACATCCACGGCCTGGTGAAGGAAGTGGTGGCGGGGCGTCCGCGCTATTACGTCGACTGCGTGAAGTAACCCGCGGCTCAGGCTATGTGTGGCATTGCCGGCTATCGTTATGCCTCTCTGTCAGTGCCTCCCCCCCTTTTGAGCCGGATGGTGGAGCGCCTGGCCCATCGCGGTCCGGACGGGTGTGGCGAGTACCGAGACGGCCGCATAGGGCTCGCTCACACGAGGCTCGCCATCATTGATCTGGAGGGAGGCGCCCAGCCGCTTTATAGCGCTGATCGTGCCCTTGTGCTGGTCGCCAACGGCGAGATCTACAATTACCGCGAGCTGCGCGATGAACTGGAAGCGCTGGGCCATCGTTTCGCCACCCACTCTGACTGCGAGACCATCCTGCACGCCTATGCGGCGTGGGGAAAGACCTGTTTGGACCGTCTGCAGGGCATGTTTGCATTTGCCCTCTACGACCAGCGTCAGGGGTCGTTATGGCTGGTGCGCGATCGTTTGGGCATCAAGCCCTTGTACTTCACGCATAACCGCCAGGGTCTCGCCTTCGCGTCCGAAGCGAAAGCGCTGCTGCCTTTTTTGGAAAACACGGAGGTCGACCCCACCGGTTTGGCGAGCCTCCTGCAGAACAACTTCACCGTGGGGCCGTGCACGCTGCTGCAGGGCGTGAGAAAACTGCAGCCCGGCGAGCACTTATGGCTGGATCGGGACGGCGTAGAAAATCTGGCGACCTATTGGAGTCCCCTGCAGGTCAAGCCGAGCAGTATCGGGCTCGACGACGCCTTGCATGAGTTCGACGGGCTCATGGATCAGGTCATCGACATCCATTTGCGCGCGGATGTTCCGCAGGGATTGTTCCTTTCGGGGGGCGTCGATTCCTCGCTTCTTGCCGCTCTCATCAGTCGGCGCACTGCAGAGCCGCTGCGCACCTTTTCGGTCGGCTTTCCGAATACGTCGGCACACAATGAGCTTGATGCGGCGGCCTATGTTGCGCAGCGTTGCGCAACCCGCCACACGGCTCTCTCCGTGAGCGCGGATGACGTGCTCGGGCGGCTTCCGGCGGCGGTGTGGGCTGCCGATGACCTCACCGCCGACTATGCCAATCTGCCGCTTTCCATACTGGCGCAAGCCGCGGGGGCGGAATTGAAGGTGGTGTTCTCCGGCGAGGGGGGCGACGAGGTGTTCGCGGGCTATGGCCGCTATCGGCCGCCCGCTATCAGGGGGTGGTGGGCCAGGGTGCGACGCCCGGGCTCGGGCGGCTTTCGCACCCGGGGGTTGTGCGACGGCTTGACCACGACCTTTGTTCCCTCCTTACGCGATGCCATGGCCGCATGGAGAAGGCCGTATCAAGACGCCTGGATGGCCACACCGAAAACCTGGAGCGACACCATGCGCCGACAGTACTTGGATATGCGCGGTTGGTTGCCCGACGACCTCCTGGTGAAGTCCGATCGCATGCTGATGGCCTGGGGGGTGGAAGGGCGGGTGCCTTTTCTCGATCACCGGGTGGTCGAGTTCGGCCTCGCCTTGCCCGATACCCTGAAGATCAGCGGGCGCGACGGCAAGTGGTTCCTCAAACGCTGGGGCGAGCGTTTTTTCCCGCGCGAGCATTTGTGGGGCAGAAAGCGCGGCTTCACCGTTCCGGTGGGCGATTGGCTGCGCGGGGAACGCCTGACGCGCATCGCCGTGGCGCTGGAACGCACGGAAGCGGTACGGCAGTGGTTCTCCCCTGGCGGATTCAGCCGCCTGCTGGCGGCGCAAGCACGTCACGGACGCTACGGCCCGGCGCTCTGGGCATGGCTCAATTTCGCCATCTGGCATCGCATTTTCGTCGAGCGTGGAGGTCAGCGGCCGCCACCGCTGCTTGATCCGGTCAGTTATCTGGAAAGCTAACGCCGCGTTGCGCCGCGAGTTGGCGGTAGAGATCGATATAGGCAGCCAGAATGGCCGCTTCGCTGTAACGCGTCTGAACGGCTTCCAGACCATGGCCGATGAGCTTGGCGCGCGCTTTGCCCGACAAGCCCACGGCCGTTCTTATGCCCGCCGCCAAGGCGGCCGGCTGACCGACTTCGCATAGCAGGCCATTGACGCCGTCCTCCACGAGTTCGAGGGGACCTTGGGCGCGCGTGGACAGCACCAGCGTTTCATTCGCCCAGGCTTCCAGGATGACGTTGCCAAGGGGTTCGTGGCGCGAGGCGCAGACGAATACATCAGCCATCTGGTAGAACGGTGAAGGCGCCTTCTGCCAACCTGCCCAGGTGGTGCGGGCATCAATCCCCAAAGCTCTTGCCTGGGCGTGGAGTTCGGTCGCGAGGGGACCGTCGCCCACCATGATGAGCCAGAGGGGATGCCCGGCAAGGGTCGGCGGCAGCGCGGCGAAGGCTTGCAGCAGGTCGCTCCAGCCCTTGTTGGGGTGCAGCCGTCCGAGCCCAAGAATCACGCGGGCGTCTTCGGGCACGTGTAGTTGCGCCCGTAGACGCTTCAATTCGGCAGCGCCATGACGCTGCGGCACGTCCACGAAGTTGCCGATGACGTGGCAGCGCTCGTGTGGCAATCCGCCCTCCGCCAGATAGCGCCGAATGCCTTCGGTGTTGCCCACCCAGGCATCGGCATGGCGGTAGCCAGCAAGCTTGTAGTAGCCCCCCAGGCGGGCCAGATGTGCCGCTGGCGCCGAAGTCGGCACACGCACGATGCGGGTGGCCCGGCTCATATAGGTTTGCACGACATGGGCGCCGAATGCAGCGGCGGCGCGGTTGATGAGCCAGCGCGAATATCTGTCCCAGGCGCCCCACATGGGGGCATGGAAGCGCGTGATGCCCCTATCGACCGCTGCGTCGATTTCCCCGCCCGCGACCGTGACGACGGCTACGGGTGCGCCGTTCCTGTGCAAGGCATTGACCAGGCGAATGAAAAATCCTTCTGCACCGCCTAGCGCCTTGCCGCCGATGACATGCAGGCTGCGGGGGAGTGGTGGTCCGCTCAAAAGGGCAGCGCCAGGCCCGGCGCGGCCGCGTGGATGACGCGGCGGAAATCCGCCTGGATGCGTTCCAGCGCGGGCTGGTTGTCGGCCTCGAAGCGCAGCACGATCACCGGTGTGGTGTTGGAGGGGCGTGCCAGGCCAAAGCCGTCGGCATATTCCACGCGCAGGCCATCCAGGGTGATGACGTCCCGCGCGTCGGGGAATTTCGCGGTTTTCTGCAACCTGTCCATGAGGGCGTAGTGCTCGCCCTCCGCCATCTTGATGTTGAGTTCGGGGGTATTCACGGTGTCCGGCAGGCCGTGCAGGGTGGCGTTGATGTCCGTCTGCTTGGAAAGATATTCGAGTAGCCGGGCGCCGGCATAGAGGCCGTCGTCGAAGCCGTACCAGCGCTCCTTGAAGAATACGTGGCCGGACATTTCCCCGGCCAGCAGTGCGCCGGTTTCTTTCATCTTGGCCTTGATGAAGGAGTGGCCGGTCTTCCACAGCGTCGGCTTGCCGCCGCGTTGGCGGATCCAGTCGAACAGCTTGCGCGTGGACTTCACGTCGAAAATGATCTCGGCGCCGGGATTGCGCGAAAGCACGTCGTCGGCGAAAAGCATGAGCTGGCGGTCGGGAAAGATGATGCTGCCGTCCTTGGTCACCACGCCCAGGCGGTCGCCGTCGCCGTCGAAGGCGAGACCGATTTCGGCGTTGCTGGTCTTCAGGCGGGAGATGATGTCCTGGAGATTCTTGGGCTGCGAAGGGTCCGGGTGGTGATTGGGGAAATTGCCGTCGACTTCGCAATACATTTCTTCCACCGTGCAGCCCAGGCTGCGGTACAGCGCGGGGGCGTAGGCGCCCGGCACGCCGTTGCCGCAGTCGATGACGATGTTCATGGGGCGCGCCAGCTTCACGTCCGCGGCAATGCGGGCGAGATAGGCGGGGGCGATGTCATGGCTGCGGTAGGCGCCGCTGCCACTGGCGAGGTCGCCCTTTTCCAGGCGTTCGCGCAGCTTCTGTATGGTTTCGCCCGCCAGGGTCTCGCCGCCCAGCACCATTTTCAGGCCGTTGTAGTCGGGGGGGTTGTGCGAACCTGTCACCATGACGGCGGAGTTCGTGCCCAATTCGTAGGCGGCGAAGTAGGTCATGGGGGTGGCCACCATGCCTAGGTCGATCACGTCGATGCCGGCCTTCTGGATGCCGCGCGCCAGGGCAGCGGCCAGTTCCGGGCCGGACAGGCGGCCATCGCGGCCGATGCAGATCGCCTTCTGTGCACGCGCACGCGCCTCGCTGCCGATGGCGTGGCCGATGGCCTCGACGATCTCTGCGGTGAATGTCTGGCCGACGATGCCGCGGATGTCGTAGGCCTTGAAGATTTCCCTAGGGTAATTCATGGTCTGGAAGTCTCGCTGGACGGACGAATGGGACAAATTCTACCGCCCGAATGCGGCAAACCGCAGGGTTGTTGGTCGAAAGCGTGTGCTCGGGGCACGGCCGCGGTGTATATTCGCGCCATGATCGAAGCCGACCGCCTGATCGCTCCCAGCACGCTTTCCCCCCAGGAGGAGCAGTTCGAGCGTGCGCTGCGTCCCAAGCTGTTGGCTGACTACGTCGGCCAGGCCAAGGCGCGCGAGCAGCTGGAGATCTTCATACACGCCGCCAGAAGGCGCGCCGAGGCCCTGGATCACGTGCTCCTGTTCGGGCCGCCGGGCCTGGGCAAGACCACGCTGGCGCACATCATCGCACGCGAGATGGGGGTCAATCTGCGCCAGACGTCCGGGCCGGTGCTGGAGCGTGCGGGGGATCTGGCTGCGCTGCTCACCAATCTTGAACCGCGCGACGTTCTGTTCATCGACGAAATTCACCGCCTTTCGCCCGTCGTGGAGGAAGTCCTCTACCCGGCACTGGAGGATTTCCAGATCGACATCATGATTGGCGAAGGGCCGGCTGCGCGCTCGGTCAAGCTGGATCTGCCCCCCTTTACGCTGATCGGTGCCACCACCCGTGCCGGCATGCTCACCAACCCCTTGCGCGACCGTTTCGGCATCGTCGCGCGCCTGGAGTTTTACGGCGCCCAGGATCTGGCGACGATCGTCGCGCGCTCGGCCGGTCTGTTGGCCATGGACCTGGATGCAGCCGGCGCACTGGAGATCGCGCGCCGCGCGCGCGGCACGCCGCGCATCGCCAACCGGCTGCTGCGCCGGGTGCGGGATTATGCGGACGTGCGCGCCGGCGGATGCACTTCGGTGGATGTCGCCGATGCCGCCCTGACCATGCTGGATGTCGATCGCGCCGGGCTCGATCTGATGGACCGCAAGCTGCTGGAAGCCATCATCCACAAATTCACCGGCGGGCCGGTGGGTCTGGACAACCTGGCCGCCGCCATCGGCGAGGAAGCGGATACCATCGAGGACGTGCTGGAGCCTTATCTCATCCAGCAGGGTTATCTGCAGCGCACCCCGCGTGGAAGGTTGGCGACACCGCTCGCCTATCGCCACCTCGGGCTGGCGACTCCCGGTGTTCCCGCAAGCAATGCCCTCTTTGACGACAGCCTATGAGGGCAGCATCCTTCGTCTGCCCAGTGCGGGTCTATTGGGAGGACACGGATGCGGGCGGCGTGGTTTATCACGCCAACTATCTCAAGTTTCTCGAGCGTGCGCGCTCCGAATGGTTGCGCAGCCTGGGCTACGAGCAGGACCGACTGCGTGCAGAGGAAGGCGTGGTTTTCGTGGTGCGGCGGGCGGAAATCGATTACCTGGCCCCTGCTCGTTACAACCATCAGCTTGACGTGCGCTGCGTGCTCACGGAACTGGGACGCGCCAGCCTGGTCGTAGCCCAGGCCATCGAGTGTTCAGGCGAAATGCTTGTGCGCGCTTCCGTGACGCTGGCCTGCGTCCACGCAGAACGTTTCAAACCCGTTAGAATTCCTATCGACCTGAGCCTGTCCCTCTCCGACTCCTCATCGTGACCCCCTCCCTCACGCCCGATTTTTCCATTCTCCAACTGGTCCTCCATGCGAGCCTGCCGGTCAAATTTGTGCTGGCGCTGCTGCTGGGGGCTTCCTTCATGTCGTGGTGGTACATCTTTCTCAAGATGTTTGCCCTCAAGCGCGCCATCAAGATGACGGATCAATTCGAGCGCGATTTCTGGGCGGGCTCGGATTTGCATCACCTCTATCAGAAGGTCGGCAAGCACGGCGCCGGCGAAATGGAGCGCATCTTCGAGGCGGGTTTCGGGGAATTCCTGAAGCTGAACCGCCAGCCTGGTGTCGGCAACCAGGCTACGCTGGAAGGCGCCCAGCGGGCCATGCGCGCCGCTTTCCAGCGCGAGATGGATGCGCTGGAGGCGCATCTGCCCTTTCTTGCCACGGTCGGCTCGGTATCGCCCTATGTCGGGTTGTTCGGCACCGTCTGGGGCATCATGCTGGCCTTTCACGGTTTGTCCACGGTGGCCCAGGCCACCCTGGCGCAAGTGGCGCCGGGTATCGCCGAAGCGCTGGTGGCGACGGCCATGGGATTGTTCGCCGCCATTCCCGCGGTGGTTGCCTACAACCGCTATACCCACGACATCGACCGCCTCACCACCCGCATGGAAAGCTTCATGGAGGAGTTCTCCAACATTCTGCAGCGGCAGGCGGCGCGCGCGGCCTGAGGGCGCCCATGGCACGTCCGCGCAAGACCATCAGCCAGATCAACGTCGTGCCGCTCATCGACGTCATGCTGGTGCTGCTGGTGGTGTTCATGATCACCGCCCCGTTCATCAATCCGGGCCAGGTTGCGCTGCCCAGCGTGGGCAAGACTGCCAAGTCGCCGGATCGCCCTCTGGAGGTGATCTTGCGCGAGGACGGTTCGATCACGCTGCGCAACCGCGCTCTGGGGGGCATCGAATATCCCGCCAGCCGCAGCACGCTGGCGCGTACCGTGACGAAGATTCTTGCCGGCCACCCGGACCAGCCGGTGGTGATCGCGGCCGACAAGAACGTGCGCTATGACAAGGTCATGGAAGTGATGACGGCCCTGCAAGAAGCCCAGGTCAGCCGCATCGGGCTTTTGGCGCGGCCCGTGGGGCGATGAACCTGGCGTTCGACTGGCATGGGCCGGAATGGAAGTCCGGGCTGCTTGCCTTTGCCGTGCATCTGCTGTTTTTTCTGCTCCTGGTGTTCGGATTGTCCTGGCGGGTGGAGGATAGCGCTCCCGTGGAAGCGCAGATATGGAACTCGCTGCCGACCGCCAAGCCGGCCCCGGCGTTGCCGCGGCGCCAGCCCAGGCCGGTCGAAGCTCCTCAACCTCCGCCGGTGCCCAGGCTCAAGCCGGTGCCGGAGACCCGCCCGGCCGTTCCCGTCCTCAAGCAGCCGGACATAGGCTTGCAGAAAAAACGCCAGGAGGAATTGCGCCAGCAGCTGTTGCAGGCCCAGCAGCAACAGGCGCGTCTGATGGCGCAGCAGGCGGCGCAGGAGAAACTGGCGCTGCAAAAACAGCAACGTCAGCGTGAACTGAAGGAATTGCAGGCCCTGCAGAACCTGCAAAACAATATGGTGAGTAGTTCGCTCAACCGCGACCTTAGCGCCGTGCGGCAGCAGCAGGCGGCCGCGCTGGCAAACAGCCGGCTCAACTCGCTGGTGGGCAAGTACAAGCAGATCATCGCCGACAAGGTGCGGGGTTTCGTGCGCATCCCGCCTGATATCAGGGGCAATCCGCAGGCGATCTTCCAGGTCAGTGTGCTCCCCACCGGTGACGTGACGGCCGTGGTGCTGCAGCACCCCAGCGGCAACCCTGCTTATGACCAGGCCGTGCGCTGGGCCATCCAGGCGGCCTCGCCCTTGCCCTTGCCAAGCGACCCGCACGTGGCGAGCCAGTTTCAGCCCACCATGGAATTTTCTTTCTGCCCCATTCCGCAGGAGAAGATGGCGTGCCCGTCGCCGTGAAACTCTCCCCGGCCCGGGCTGTCGGGGCACATGTTAGACTCAAAAAAAACATCGCATTCAAGGAGCTTCTGTGAAATCTTTCCAGCGCGCGTCGTTCTGGTTTGTCTTCTGCCTTGGTCTGCTCGCGTACGCGGGCGTGGCGCGCGCCGCGATGCAAATCCAGGTCACCGGCGGCGGCGCCAGCCGCATCCCCATCGCGTTGCCGGCCTTTACGACCCAGGGCGCCACCCCGGCGCCACCCCTCACCGACATCATCAGCGACGACTTGCTGCGCACCGGCCAGTTCAAGCTGGTGGACACCAGTGGCGTTCCCTCGCCGACCGACATCAGTCAAGTGGACTACTCCCCCTGGTTGGGGCGCGGCGCGCAGGTGCTCACGGTGGGCAGTTCGGCGCTGCAGCCCGATGGACGCTACAACGTCAATTTCCGGCTGCTCGATGTGGGCAGCCAGAGCCAGCTACTGGGCTACAGCTTCGACGTCGCTACGCCTCAATGGCGCGCCACGGCACACAAGATCGCCGATCTCATCTACCAGAAAATGACCGGCATTCCCGGCATCTTCGCCACCCGCATCGCCTACATCCAGAAACAGGGCACGTTCTACGAACTGCGCGTGGCGGATGCCGATGGCGCCAACCCGCAGACGGTACTGCGGTCCCGCGCGCCGATCATCTCGCCGGCCTTTTCCCCCGGGGGGCACCGCATCGCCTATGTGTCCTTCGAAACCAACAAGCCGGTGGTTTTCGCGCAGGATTTGCGTTCCGGGCGGCGCTGGGTGGTGGCCAATTTCAAGGGGTCCAATTCCGCCCCTGCCTGGGCTCCGGACGGCCGCCATCTCGCAGTGACGCTGACGCTTAATGGAAACTCGCAGATCTACTCCGTGGGAGTGGATGGTGGCAGGCCTACGCGCCTCAGCCATAGCGACGGCATCGATACCGAGGCGGATTATTCGAACGACGGAAAGTGGATTTATTTCACTTCCGATCGCGGCGGCAGCCCGCAGATCTACCGCATGCCGGCGGACGGAGGGCCGGCGTCTCGGGTCACTTTCCAGGGCGGCTACAACGTGTCCCCCAACCTCAGTCCCGATGGCAAGTACCTGGTATATGTGACGCGCATGGCGGGGGAGTTCAACATCGCCCTGCTGGATCTGGCGAACGGGCAGGTGCGCATCCTCACCAATACCGCCCACGACGAATCGCCGCATTTCGCCCCCAACGGCCAGATGATCATTTACGCGACCAAACTGAACGGCCGCGGTATCCTGAGCACGGTCACCCTGGATGGACGCACGCGCGCCACCCTGTCCGATCCTGGTGCGGACGCGCGTGAGCCTGCATGGGGGCCGCTGTGAAAACGGATTTTCAGGAAATCCATGAACTTTTCCTGCCCTGCATGTGTCCCAAGCCGCGGGCTTGAGCGCGGCTTGGCTCTCGTTCCTAGGCTGTCAGCATTAATCAAATGTTAATTCAACCGTTCAGCTCAACCAGGAGATTAAAATCGTGAATCGGCTTGTCCTCCCTACCATGATTGCCGCTGCTCTGACTTTCGGCCTGTCCGCGTGCAGCAGCACCGGTACGCCCAAGGCGGAAGTGCAGCCTGCGACCCCAGCCAAGACTGCGCCCAGCGGCCCCGCGACCAGCGGTGCGACGGGCCAGAATGTGACCGGCAGCCAGGCCCCCACCTATACCGACGAGCGCATGAATCCGAGCAGCCCGCTCTATCACCCCGCAGTGTATTTCGCGTTTGACCGCTATAACGTGGAAGACAAATATCGCCCCATGCTACAGGCCAACTCCAGCTTCATGTTGGCGCATCCAGCACTCAAGGTGGTGGTGCAGGGCAACACCGACGCGCGCGGCAGCCGGGAGTATAATTTGGCGCTCGGGCAGCGCCGCGCCGAGGCCGTCGTGAAGGTGATGGAACTGATGGGCGTGCCGGGTGCGCGTCTGGAGGCGATCAGCTTCGGCAAGGAGAAGCCGCGCGCCTTGGGCGACAGCGAGAAGGATTATGCGGAAAACCGCCGCGCCGATATCGTCTACTCTGACCAATCGGGTTACACCGAACACTTGAAGTAACGGCCACAACCAAGGGGGGAAGGTGGGCAAGACCGCAGTCATTTCTAAATTTGCACGCCTTCGCACCCTTCTGAAACCCTGGCCGGCCCGCGCACTGCCGCCGCGCAGCGCCTATGTCGTGGCGGTGGTGGCCGGGCTGTTTCCCTTCAGTGCACATGCTGACCGGGAAACCCAGGCGCAGATTCAGCAACTGCAGACCCAGGTTCAGGATCTCCAGGTGCGTCTGGCGCGCATCGAGGCTGTGCTGCAGGGGCAGGGCCTGCTGACTCTCTACAACGACATCCAGACCCTCAAAGACCAGGTCGCCAAGCTCAATGGCATGGGCGAAGTCCAGGGACATCAACTGGATCAGTTGGATCGCCGCCAACTCGATCTCTACCAGAGCCTGGATCAGCGCATTACGGCGCAGGCATTGGCGCTGGAAAAACTGAAAACCCAGGTCGGTGGCGCCGAGCCCGCGCCGCCAAGTGCCCCAGTGACTCCCCCGGCCTCGACGGCAACGCCCCCGACCGCAGCGGCGGAACCTGCTCCTGCGCAGGCAATAAGCGAAACGCAGGCCTACGAGGCGGCGCTTGCCCGCTTCAAGAAGGGCGAGTACCGCGGCGCGGCGGAGGACTTCAAGGCCTTCCAGAAGAAATTCCCCTCCAGCAGCCTGGCTGCCAACGCCCAATTCTGGGTGGGGTATAGCCTCTATTCCCTCAAGGATTACAAGGCGTCCATCGCTGCGATGCGCAGCCTGCTGGGCAACTACCGGCAAACGCCCAAGGCGCCGGATGCCTTGCTCACCATTGCGAGTTGCCAGGTGGAGTTGAACCAGTTGGCGGCTGCCAAAGCCACTCTCAAGGAACTTGTCAGGCAGTACCCCCATTCCAGTGCGGCCGGTATTGCCCGCAAACGCCTGGACCTGCTCAAGTAAAGGCGCGGTGTTGTGATGGTGTCTGCCACGCTGCGCGTGACCGAGATTTTTTTCTCGCTGCAGGGGGAGACCAGCCGTGTCGGTCTGCCTACCGTATTCGTGCGCCTGACGGGTTGCCCCTTACGCTGCCGTTGGTGCGATACCAGCTATAGCTTCCAAGGTGGCGCCAGCCTCGCGCTGGATGAGATTCTGGAGCGTGTGGGGCGCTGGCGGGCGCGGCATGTCACCGTCACCGGTGGCGAGCCCCTCGCGCAAAAATCCTGTCTCGCTATGCTCACGGCGCTATGCGACGCAGGCTACGACGTCTCCCTGGAAACCAGCGGGGCGCTCGATATCAGCGCCGTCGACCCGCGCGTTTCCCGCATCGTCGACATCAAGCCCCCGGGCTCCGGAGAGGTGGAGCGCAACCGCTGGGAGAACCTGGCCGCGCTGACGGCGCGCGACGAAATCAAACTGGTTCTGGCCGGACGTGCGGATTATGAATGGGCGAAGCGCGTCATCGCCGAGCACGCCCTGGGAGAGCGCTGCCCGGTCTTGCTTTCGCCGGTGCATGGGGAGTTGGAGGCGCGGGACCTGGCGCAATGGATGCTGGAGGACCGCGTGGCCGCGCGTCTGCAGATCCAGTTGCACAAGGCCTTGTGGGGCGTCGAGGCGGGGCGATGAAGAAAGCCGTGGTTCTCCTCTCCGGTGGGCTCGACTCCGCCACCGTCCTGGCGTTGGCGCGACGCGATGGGTACGACTGCTTCGCGTTGAGCTTCGACTATGGCCAGCGCCATCGCGCGGAACTCGATGCGGCGCGGCGCGTGGCTGGCGCGCTGGGCGCGCGGGAGCACCGCATCGTGCGGCTTGATCTGGGGCAACTCGGCGGATCGGCGCTGACCGACCCGTCCATCCCGGTGCCCGTCCTGCCTACCGAGGGCATACCGGTCACCTATGTGCCCGCCCGCAATACCGTCATGCTGGCGTACGGCCTGGCGTGGGCTGAAGTGCTCGGAGCGCAGGATATCTTCATCGGCGTCAACGCCGTCGATTACTCGGGCTATCCGGACTGTCGCCCGGAGTACATCGAGGCCTTCGAGCGCCTGGCCAATCTTGCCACCCGCGTTGGCGTGGAAGGCGAATACATGCGCATCCATGCCCCGCTCATTCATTGGTCCAAGGCGGAAATCATACGTCGCGGCACCGCCCTCGGGGTGGACTACGGCCTTACCGTTTCCTGCTATCAAGCGGATGACGCTGGGCGCGCCTGTGGCCGTTGCGATGCCTGCCGCCTCCGTGCGGAAGGATTTCGCGCGGCGGGAATCACCGATCCGACACATTACCTGACCTGACGAAAATACCATCCCCCTTTGATTGCCCGCAGGGTTCATCTCGTGGCATAAATCGCCTAGGCTTCGCCTTCTTAATCAAATAAATCGGAGGATGGATGATGACGGTAGTAAGAGAGATCGCCTGGTTGGCGTTCGGCCTGGGCGGAATATTCGGCTACATAGGCAACAAGACCCATTTCTGCACCATGGGTGCCGTGTCGGACGTCGTCAACATGGGGGACTGGGGGCGCATGCGTGCCTGGCTGCTAGCCATCGCGGTGGCCATCATCGGCACCAACATCCTGGTCTATACGGGCGGCCTCAATATCGCCAAGACCATCTATACCTCTTCGACGGTCAACTGGCTGGCCGGCATCGTCGGGGGCCTGACCTTCGGCATCGGCATGACTCTCGCGGGGGGTTGCGGCCAGCGTACCTTGGTGCGTGCCGGGGGGGGCAATCTCAAGTCCATCGTGGTGTTTCTGTTCCTGGGGTACTCGGCGCTTGTCACGCTGCACGGAATCTTCGGATGGTTCCGCGTCAATTACCTGCAGGCACCTGCGGTAACCGTGCAACTGAGCACCCTGCAGACGCTCCCGCAGATCCTGCATCTGGCCAGCAAGGAAGCTGCATTGGGACTGGCGCTGGGCATTGCGGCATTGATCCTGGTGTTTGTTTTCGCCAGCCGCGATTTTCGCAGCAACCGCGATAACGTTCTTGCCGGTCTGGTGGTCGGGCTGATCGTCGTCGCGGGCTGGTATGTCACCAGCAAGCTCGGTTATGGCGTA
>JAJXXS010000372.1 GCA_021780975.1 Pseudomonadota bacterium | reverse complement strand
TGTCGCGCTCGGCCCTGCATCAGCGCTTCACGCATTACGTCGGCCAGCCGCCCATGCAATACCTGGCCAGCTGGCGCATCCAGCTGGGCGCCCGCCTGCTGCGCGATTCCAATCGCACGGTCGCCAGCATCGCCCTCGACACCGGCTACGATTCCGAAGCGGCCTTCGCGCATGCCTTCAAGCGCGCGGTGGGGGCGCCACCCGGCGCGTGGCGCAAGGCCCGGGCGGCACAAAGCGACTGAGGCCGGGCACCGAGCCGGTCAGATGCGGGGAAGCAACTCCCGACCAGCCGCGATAGGTCTCTCGGCAACGCCCAGCGCGCGCGCCCGCAACTGTCCGCAGCCGCCCTCCACATCCTGCCCCGCGGAGTGGCGCAGCTTGGTGAGGATGCCGCGCCGGTGCAAAGTGCGTGCCATCTCGGCGGCGCGCGCCCAGCTGGGGCGGCGGAATGGGTCGACCTCGCTCCCGTCCCCTTCAACACTGTTGTAGGGAATCAGATTCATCACCGCGTATTTGCCGGCCAGCAGTCGGGCGATCCCTGCCAGCTCGCCATCGCTGTCGTTGATGCCTTCGAGCAGCGTCCACTGGTACTGGATCGGGTAGCCGGTGCGGCGCGCATAGGCCTCGCCCAGCTCGACCAGTTCGGCCGGTGCGATGTCGGGCGCCTTGGGGAGCAGGCGCCGGCGCAGGTCCATATCCGTAGTGTGCAGGGAGAGCGCCAGAGCAGGTTTTACTCGTTCCTGGGGCAGGCGCTCGAACACGCGCCGGTCGCCCACGGTGGAAAACACCAGATTCTTGTGCCCGATGCCGCCTTCCTGACCCAGCAGGTCGATGGCCTCCAGCACGTTCTCCAGATTGTGGGCCGGCTCGCCCATGCCCATGAACACGACCTTCTTCACCGCGCGGCGGCTGCGCGCCAGCACCACCTGGGCGACGATCTCCGCGCTGGAGAGCTGGCGCAACAGGCCGGCGCGGCCGGTCATGCAGAACACGCAGCCCACCGCACAGCCGACCTGGGTGGACACGCACAGGCCGTCCTTCGGCAGCAGTACGCTTTCCACCGTCTGGCCATCCGCCAACTGCACCAGCAGGCGGGCCGAGCCGTCCGCGCCGGGGTGCTCAGAATGCACGCGCGCCAGGCCCTGCCACTCGGCAAAGAGGCCTGGCAGGCCCTCGCGCAGGGTAAGGGGCAGAAAGTCCTCGGCGCGTCGCCGCTGGGTGTTAAGCGGTGCCCCCTTCAGCCAGGCACGCAGCACCGGCCCCTCATGGCAGGGAGCCGCCCCCAGGGCGCGCAGACGTTGGCGGAGTTGAGAGAGTCGCATGGCGGGGCGGAGGTTAGCACGAGGATCGCGAGGCGTCAGGCATGGCGTATTCATGCCTCCCGGCTCCACATCAAGCGTCGAACCGGCCTTCGTACTGATGGCGCACGGCCAGCACGATCGCCACATCCCGCTCGACATCGTGCTTGTACAGCGCTACGTAGCCGGTGCGGCCGCGCGAAATCAGCAGTTCCCGGTAGCCGTGTTCCGCCGGGCGGCCGACCAGGGGATGCTCCTTGAGGATGCGCAGGCCGCCGAACAGCAGGTCGGCCGTCGCCGTGGCGGCGCCCGGGTCCGATTCGATGAGGAACGCGGTCAGGCGCTCGACGTCCCGCAAGGCACGCGGCGCGAGGACGAGGCGAGCCACGCGCGGCCTAGAGCTTGACCGCCTTCGGGCGTTTGGCGCGCTTGCCCGCGAGCATGTCCTGCAGATAGCTGAACACCGCGTCGGCATCGTACACGAGGCCGTACTCCGCAACCTCCTGCTCCGCCGTCAGGGCCGCGTCGACGAAGACGCGCCGCCGCTCGGCCAGTGCCGTCTGCGCCGCCAGCGCCTCGACCATGAAGGCGTGTGGTGTCTTGCCGGCGTCGGCCGCAGCAGCAGCGATGCGCTCCTTAAGATCGTCGGGAAGTTTGAGGGTGGTGGTGGACATCGGGGCGGCCTGCGCGAATGGTGACACCAAGGTATCACCCGGCCCCAGCGGCGTCAACGCAAGACCACGCGTGCCCCCTCAATGCTTCGAGCCATAAGCGCCGCCCATCACCGCCCCAAAAAACCTGTATGCTCGCAGCTGCGGCGGGATGGCAACATAGTGGGTCCGCAACGACCCATAACCCTTGCGCATGTCTTCCTCCCCGTTCGCCTCGCGGACGTTGCTGGCGCAGAATTTCGCCAACGGCCTCGACGCCATGCTGGAGCAGCACGGCGGCCTCGGGGTTTACATCCTGGTGTTGGCGAATGCGGCCTACGATTCCGCCCTGTGGACGCGACTCTCGCCCGCACTGGCGCAGCGCCATGCAGACCTCGCCAGCAGCCTGACCGCCGCCCTGCGGCGCGGCGACACCCTCGCCGAGCCCGACGACGACGTGATGGTCTTTCTCAAGCTCAACCTGGTCGGCTTCGACCAACTGGGACAGATGCAAAGCCGCCGCGCGGGACCCTGGCGGGTGATGTTCAATCCGCTGCGCGCCCTGCGCCCTCCGCGCAGCAGCGGGCAACGCTTCGATGGCCTGCGGCGTCCCTTCGACGCTGCCGGATTCCACTTCAACAAGCCCTTCCTGGCGAAGGAGGTCTTCTGGGAAGGCGAACTCGCCGGCAAGCACGCCCGCCTGCTCTACAACAAGTTTCCCTTCGCCCATCTGCACGGCCTGCTGGTGCCCGATCCGGACATGCAATCCCCCCAGATGCTCACGCCCGAGCTGCACGGCTGGGCCTGGCATCTCTGCGCGCTCGCCGGCATACGCGGCCTCTGCCTGGGCTACAACAGCATGGGCGCCGGCGCCTCCGTCAACCACCTGCATTTCCAGAGCTTCGTGCAGGCCGATCCATTGCCGGTGCAGGATGCGTCCTTCTCCCACAACGGCGGCAACGCCCCTTACCCCTTGCCGTGCAAACGCTTTACCGAGCCGGTGGACGCCTGGTTCGAGCTCGACCGTCTGCACACGCAGGGCGTCCCCTACAACCTGCTCTACGCGAGGAATTGCATGTACCTGATGGCGCGCGTGCCGCAGGACAGCGACAGGCTGGGCGCGCAGAGCCGGGGCTACGGGTGGAGCGAGATGGCGGGGGCGGTCACGCTGTTCAGCCGCGAAAGCTATGAGGGTCTGGGGGCCGAGGAATTTGCCACAGAACTCGCGAGCTTTGCGCCCTGAGTGCGAGGGAGCGGGGGGCTGATCATGGTTTTGGCAAGACTCGGAGATCGCATGATGCAAGACTGATCTCGAGGTTCCACTGCTTCATGCTCCTTGCCCCGAGGCGGCGCTGCGCGCCTCCATGAGCCCGGCCAGGATTGGACCGCAGATGGCGTCCAGGGCCAGGCGCAGGCGATTGCCGGGAATCACCATGGTGGTGCGACGCGACAGGTAGGCATCGGGAATGCGCTCCAGCAGGTCGGGAAAATCATGGCGTTCGCGGTCGCGGAAGTGGATGACGCAGAGCGATTCGTCAGCCAGCGGCACGTCGCGCGCAATGAACGGGTCCGAGGTATCCACCAGCGGCATGCGCTGGATATTGATATCGGTCAGGCCGAATTGCGGAACGATGTAATGGATGTAGTCGTCCATGCGGCGCAGGATGGTTTCCACCGATTCCTCCAGCGCGCAGGCGCCATTTTTCTGGTCGCGGTGGATTTTCTGTATCCACTCCAGGTTGATGGCAGGTGCCACGCCGATCAGCAGATCCACATGCTGGGCGACGTCGATGCCCGGGCGACCCGTGCGCCGGTCTATTTCCGGCGGAAAGTGGCGCGCGTCGACCTTGCGGCGGGTCCAGGTATTGGCCACCACACCGCCGTGCTGCCCCTCGTAGAACAGGATATCACTGCCCGGGGGCAGGGGCTGCCAGGCCGTGAATTCGCCAGGCGGCAGGCCCAATTCCTCGCCATGCCCGGCAGTGTGGGCATATTGGCGATAAACGCCGCTGCCGCATTTACCATAGGCCTTGAAGAAGGCTTCCAACTCCTGGAAATGATTGCACTCGGGCCCGAACCAGGAAACGTTGCGGCCGCTGCCCCGAGCTTCCTCGAGCAGGGCGGCGAACTGCCGATCGGTATAGCGCCGGAAACCGTCGCCATGAACGATCGCGGGCTTGATGTTCAGGCGCTGGAAAATGAACTTGAACGCGTGGCGTATCGTGGACAGGCCGGATCCAGACGAGCCGGTCACGGCGATGATGGGATGCTGCCGGGACATGGTGGTTATTCCCCCCGATTGGCCGGAAGGCCGCAGAGCGGAAAGTGTAACCCCGCGCCGGTCACGAAGAACAGATGCAAAATCAGTGGGCAGTCGGCTGCGCGCCGTTCTTGTCGATGAAAAACGGGCAGGTCGCGGTGCTGTCCGGCCGGCGGATCAGCTCCTCGCTGAAATCCGCATAGGTGCGGGTCAGCAGGTGCTTGCCGGCATCGTCCTCATAGCGCGCGCATTGTTGAGCCAGGGCGCAGTTCGAAGTCATGCAGTAGGTGTGGGTCATCGGTAGCCTCGTCAGTTAGTTGAACCCTGGTCTGTCCCATATTGTTTCAATGCGTAATGCAAGACCTCGAATTTCGCAATCAAAAATGGCGCAGCCCGGCAGGTTATGATTCGTGGGGAAACCTCAGGGTCTGACTCCTATTGATTTGCACTATTTCTCGGCCCAATGGAACCGGTGAAGTATCCGGTGTATGACAGGCGCGAGGATGATGCCCATCACGACGATGAACACCAAGCCGGCGTACAGCGCGTACATGCCCGCGAACAGCTTCCCTGGCTCGCTCAGATCCTCAGTTTTGACCGGCCCCATCCCGCCCAGAAGCATGGCTGAATTGAGGAACGCATCCAGCCAGGACATGTGCTCGTAGTGCGCGTAGCCGATCATGCCGGCAAGCAGGGAGATGCCGATCAGCGTTAGGGCCGCGCCAGCATGGGCGAGCATGCGCAGCGCAAACCTGCCCAGGGATATCGGCGGCGTGTGATGTGGCTCGTACATGATCCCGGTTTGTGCTCCCTAAGCATGGCGGGGCGGATGGTGGCACGGGGCTGTGGTCGGCTGCGGGCCGGTCTGGCGCCCGGCGGTTATGTGTTACTCAGTAGTCGCCAAATAAGACGACAAATATGAAACTGACGTGAAGCATGCTTGTCTCATTTTTCATGAAAAGAGATGGTCGAAGTTTGGATCGCAAGACGCTGGAAGAAATCCGGCTGATGGCGGTCGAGCGTGTGCGCGAAGGAGAACCGGCGGCGAGGGTGATTGAAGCCTATGGGTTCAACCGTACAACAATCTATAAGTGGCTGAATGCAGCGTTGCAGCCGGGTCTTGGTATTCGGGCGTTGCGCTCGACGGAGGCGACGGGGCGGCCGCGCACTTTGACGCCAGGGCAGGAAAGCCAGGTATTCAGATGGATCAACGGGCGAGACCCGCGGCAGTATGGTCTGGACTTCGGCTTGTGGACACGCGCTGTGGTGGTTGAACTGATTGAGAAGAAGTTTGGCGTAAAACTTGGACTGACTGCCATTGGTGAATTGCTCGCGAGGCTGGGGTTGACGCCGCAGAAGCCTTTGCAACGCGCTTATCAACGCGATCCGGAGGCCATTGAGCAGTGGCAACGTGAAACCTTCCCTGCCATCGCCAAACAGGCCAAGGCGGAAGGCGGTGAAATCTTTTTCTGGGATGAATCCGGATTCCGTGCTGACACCGTGCACGGCAAGACCTGGGGTGTTCGCGGCCAGACACCCATTGTGCAGCGTCCCGGGCAACGCCAAGCCATCAGCGCGGCTTCGGCAGTGAATGCCAATGGAGCGTTCTGGTTCTGCACCTATGAGGGCGGCCTCAACGCGGAACGGTTCGTCGAGTTGCTGGCGAAGATGATGAAGTACCGCAGAAAGCCGATCCATCTTGTGCTCGACAGCTTGCCCGCGCACAAGACGGCGCTCGTGAAGAAGTACGTCGCATCTACCGAGGGCCGTCTGACTTTGCACTTCTTGCCCGGCTATGCGCCGGACTTGAACCCGGACGAACTGGTATGGAGTCATGTCAAGCGTACCGGCACGGCACGGCGCCCCCTGCAAAAGGGTGAAAAACTGCGCGACAAAATCGAGGAGCAACTCGAAAAACTCCAGAAATTGCCCAACCTCGTTCGCTCATTC
Organism: Pseudomonadota bacterium; assembly: GCA_021780975.1. Lineage (GTDB taxonomy): Bacteria > Pseudomonadota > Gammaproteobacteria > Burkholderiales > Thiobacillaceae > JAJXXS01. Next base: position 8 of record JAJXXS010000372.1, on the reverse strand, counting down.
TTCAAAAC
>JAJXXS010000253.1 GCA_021780975.1 Pseudomonadota bacterium | reverse complement strand
GATGTGGAAATTCATCTTGCCCCCGGGCAGCCTAACTGAGTCGGATTCTATACTGGTCGCCGTTAAAACAAAGTAAAGCGGGGTCAGACACACCGACAAGGGGTCAGACACGATTTTAGGTTGCCTCAAGAGGGACCAGAATTCCCTGGGCGTGGTACCTGGGCGGTGGCAGCAGCTAATTTCGCTCGCCCCAATCGCAAGCGGCCTTCGGGCCGCTTTTTGTTTACTTGCCGAAGTGCGCCCTATGTTATGCTGAACGCGTTCAGTCTTTTGTGCCGCGGGGCAACCATGACAGAAAATGTCGAGCATCTGATCCTGGAACATCTCAAAGCGTTGCGCGGCGAATTCTCCGCTTTCAAGGCTGACATGAGTGAGGTCAAGCTGCGTTTGACTTCCCTTGAAGAGAGAACTTCTCTGCTAGAGCGCAGCGTTGCAAACCTCCATGGCGATATTGCTCTCCTCCACAGCCGCCTGGATAGGATGGACGGAAGGCTTGAACGCATCGAGCGCCGCCTCGAACTCGTGCCCTCCGCCTAGCAGCCCAAAACGGAAACGAAGATTTTATAGGCACCCCAGCGCGAAGGGATAAAGGGATAATGGGGTCAAAGGGATAATGGGGTCAGACACGATTTTTTATGTTATATAAAGTCACACTTTTTTCAGCCCGACCGCCATGGCCCGCCTCCCCCGCTATGTCATTCCCGGCCAACCGCAGCACATCATCCAGCGTGGCAATAACCGTCAGGCCATCTTTGGTGCCACCATCGATTATCAATTCTTTCGCGACACCCTGGCTGAAGCGGCGCAAAAACACGGTCTTCTCATCCACGCTTATGTCTGGATGACCAACCACATCCACCTCCTCGCCACCCCTCAGCTGGAGAACACCATCGGCAAAGTCTTCCAGTCGGTGGGCAGGAAATATGTGCAGTATTTCAACTCGACCTATCAACGCAGTGGCACGCTCTGGGAGGGCCGCTACCGCGCCACGGTCGTTGACAGCGAGCAGTACCTGCTCACACTGATGCGTTACATCGAGCTCAACCCAGTGCGGGCCGGCATGGTGGCGCACGCCAAGGAATATCCCTGGTCAAGCTACGCGTTCAATGCTCTCGGCGAAATCGGTTCGGACTCGAAGTGGCTCACGCCCCATGACGAGTACCTGCGCCTGGGGCGCAGCATGTCCGAACGGCAAAGCGCATACCGCCAGTTGTTCAGGGCGGCCATTCCTAACGCCGAGCTCAAGGAAATCCGCGAATGCGTTCATAAAGGCTGGGCGCTGGGCGGTGCACGATTCAGGGCGCAGATCGAAGAGCTGGCGCAGCGCAGAGCCGCATCGATGGGCGTGGGCAGGCCCAGGAAGGATAATAATCGTGTCTGACCCCTTTTTTGTTAGATGAAAAACATCACATTAAGCGCCGACGAAAAGCTCATCGAGGCCGCGCGGGCGCGCGCGCCGAACATACGACGCTGAACGATGAGTTCCGCCGCTGGCTGGAGAGTTCCGCCGCTGGCTGGAGGAATATACCCGCCGGGAAGCGCGGACGCGGGAGTTTGACGCGTTGACGGAGGAATTGCGCGGCCGCGTACGTCTCGGTCGAAAATTCAGCCGGGACGAGATGAATGAGCGCTGAACACTTCATCGACACCAACGTCTTTCTCTATCACCTCGACGATGCTGACACGCGCAAGCACGACATCGCTGCGCGCCTGATCCGCAACGGCATCGCCACCGGTAGCGGTTGCATCAGCCACCAGGTGGTGCAGGAATGTCTGAACGTGGCGCTGCGCAAGGCGCACATTCCCCTAGACCACGCGGGCGCCGGGGCTTACCTGCGCACCGTGCTGAGCCCGCTCTGGCACATCATGCCCAGCCAGGCGCTCTACCAGCGCGGCATCGACATCCAGGCACGATATCGCTTCAGCTTTTATGATGCCCTGATCGTCGCCGCAGCCCTGGAGGCAGGCTGCGCTCGGCTGTATAGCGAAGACCTGCAGCACGGTCACGGTCAGCGCATCGACAAGCTCACGGTCGAAAATCCTTTCCTGTAGAAATCTTGGAAGACAAATTGTGTCAGACGCGATTTTTCCCCAGGACGGGCAAAGTCGCATCAACGGCCCCCTAATCGTTAGGGAAGCATCTGGAACTGGCGAACGCAAGAACGATGGGGTGCGATTGCCTTGTCTCCATCAGTAACACAAAAGTGCTACACTGGCTTCGGTACTTCTCTTGGAGCCCAACATGTCCACGACCACCATACGCCTGCCGGATGACCTGAAATCCCGTGTTGGCGTTGCAGCCAAACGCGCAGGGACGACGGCTCATGGCTTCATACTCGAAGCGATTGCCGAGAAGACGGAACGGGCCGAACACCGTGCTGAGTTCGACGCCATGGCAGAAGATCGCTATGCCGGCATTGTCGCCACGGGCAAGACCATTCCGTGGGAAGAAATGCGCGCTTATCTGGAAGCGCGCATGGCCGGCAAGGCTGCCGAACGCCCTGTTACGCGCAAGCTGACCCCCTGAGGATGTCCCATGTCGAGTTGGCGCCCGAGATTGCGGAAGACTTTGATCGCATCCTTGAGCATCTGGCGAGCAATGCGGTGCAGGATCCAGCGCAGCGTGTTCGCGAAATCATCGCTGCATTGGATGTCCTGGTGCAAAACCCGTTGATCGGTCGCCCCGTGACGAATGCCAAGCGCGAGCTCGTGATCGGCCGCGGTTCTCACGGGTATGTGGCCCTGTATCGCTATGTGCCCGAAATAGATACTGTGTTCGTACTGGCAATTCGCAACCAGCGCGAAGCGGGCTACCCTGCAACATAACCCCGTTTGCAGACGCGTAACCGATTGACCAAGGAGTCCCATGCCCGCCAGTATCGCCCTCCCGGCCGAACCCATCGCCCACTCCCGCACCGTCGAGCAACTCGTCACCGGCCAGAAGACCTCCGACGGCGCCGGGGTGACGCTCACGCGCGTGCTGACCCAGCCCCTGCAGCGCCGTCTCGATCCGTTCCTGATGCTCGACGCCTTCGGCAGCGACGATCCGGACGACTACATCGCCGGATTTCCAGACCATCCCCACCGCGGTTTCGAGACGGTGACCTACATGATCGCCGGGCGCATGCGCCACCGCGACAGCGCGGGACACGAGGGCCTGCTGGAGAACGGCGGCGTGCAGTGGATGACGGCGGGACGCGGGGTGATCCATTCGGAAATCCCCGAGCAGGAGGCAGGACGCATGGAAGGCTTCCAGCTCTGGCTCAATCTTCCTGCGCACGACAAGATGATGGCGCCCTGGTACCGCGATTTCGCCGCCGCGGACCTGCCGCGCTTCGCCACCGAAGCGGGGGTCGAGGCCATCGTCATCGCCGGCGCCTCCCATGGCGTGGAAGGCGCGGTGGCGCGGGAGGCCACGGCGCCGCTCTACCTGGATCTGCACCTGGCGGCCGGCAGCCGCTTTGGCCAGCCCCTGCCTGCGGACCACCATGCCTTCGTCTACGTGTATCGCGGCGCGGTCGCCATCGCGGGCCAGGAAGTGCCGGCGCAGCGCATGGCCATCCTGGGCAATGATGCAGGCGCCGACGGGGTCATCATCGAAGCCGCGGCCGAGGCGAAGGCCTTGCTGATTGCCGGCCGCCCGCTCAAGGAGTCCATCGTCCAGTACGGCCCCTTCGTGATGAACACCGAGCAGGAGATACGCCAGGCTGTGGCGGATTATCGCGAGGGGCGTTTGGGGCGCGAAATGTAGCGCCCCGCAAACAGGAATCCCTCGGCAAATGTGATGAGGATTCATGCGCCTGCTGCGAAATCCCGACACGCGCGGCCGAACCCGGCTTGGCAGCCCCACGCGTAACCTGCCGCGCGCAATACATGTTAAGCGTATTTTAAAGATACGTACCGCCGCATCCGTTAAGGCATGAAGTGTGCTGCCCTATCAGCACCTTTCATAACCGTTCCTTTTGGATGTTGCCCATGAAGTACAAACTCCTCGCCCTCGCCCTGCTCAGCCTGCCGGTTTCCGCGTCCGCCCTCACGCTCGCCATCGTGCGCAGCGACCAGGAATCGCTCGGCAGCTACAACACCATCAAGCGCTATCTCGATTTCAGCCAGGCGGTGCGTGCCGCCGCGAAAGAGCCCGTGAAGGTGATCTACTACCGCGATCCTTTCTTCGCCGCGCGCGACGGCAAGGCGGGCGATTTCGACATCCTGCTGGCGCCCAGCCAGACCATCGCCTCGCTCGTGCAGTTCGGCTTCACTCCAGCGGCCAGCACCGAGGAGACAGCCTCTGCGGCCTACGTGGTGCCGGCGGGGTCGCGCATCACCTCCCTGCAGACCGCCAAAGGCGCACGCCTGGCCGTGCCCAGCTACGAATCCCTCACCGGCGCCCTGGTGCGCAGCGACCTCAACGAGCAGGGCATCGCCACGCGCAGCTATTTCGCCGAAGTGAAGTACCAGGCCATGCAGGACGCCACCCTGTTCGGCCTGCAGACGCATACCTACGACATGGCGGTGGCCGACAAGACCGATGCCGACGCCTGGATACGCAAGAACGGCGGTCGCATCGTCGGCCAGACGGCGACCGTCCCGGTGCAGGCCTTTGCCGTGGACAGCCGCGTCGACCCGGCGGAACGCGCGCGCATCGTCGCCGCGGTGATGCGCTTCAATGAACTGGGGCTGAGCTTCAAGGCGGCCAACGCCAGCGAATTCAAGAACATCGGCAGCATGCTGCACACCACGCCCACCTTCGTGCCGGGCGCCAAGACCATCAGCGCCGCCGAAGCCAAGCAACTGATGGCCCAGGGCACGGCGGTCTACGACGTGCGCGTGCCGGAGGAATGGCATGCCGGCCACCTGCCGGGCGCCATCTGGGATCCCTATGTGGAAGTGAGCGCGAAGGAGCCCGACTTCGACGCCAGCGTGGACAAGTTCGACCTATCCAAGCTGCCCAAGAACAAGAACACGCCCTTCATCATGTACTGCCAGGGCACGGTGTGCTGGAAGAGCTACAAGTCGGTCGTGGTGGCCGAACGCGCGGGCTACAAGAACATCTACTGGCTGCGCGGCGGCTTCCCCGAATGGTCAGCCGCCGGCTACCCGGTGGTGGGCCAGAAGCTCAAGGCCACCGGCGACTGAGGCGCGCCTTCAGCCGAAGTGGCAGACGTAGTGATACGGCTCCGCCACTTCGATCTCGAAGGACGAGTCGGCCGGCACCGCGAAGGATTCGCCCGGGCCGTATTCCTGCCACTGCGGCGCTCCGGCGATGCGCACCTTGCAGCGCCCCGCCACGGTCTCCATGACCTCCGGCGCGCCCGTGTTGAAGGTGAGGCGCCCGGGCAGGATCACGCCCACGGACTTGCGCGTGCCGTCCGGCAGATGCACGGTGTGGGAGACGCATTTGCCGTCGAAGAAGACGTTGGCCTGCTTGGCGACGGAGACGTTGTCGAACTGTTGCATGGTTTTCCTCAGTGGCCTTTGCGCTTGGCGGCGATGCGCATGCGCAGGGCATTCAAGCGGATGAATCCGGTGGCGTCGGCCTGGTTGTAGGCGCCGGCGTCGTCCTCGAAAGTGGCGATGGCGGGGTCGAACAGCGAATCGCTGGCGGAATCCCGCCCCACCACCATGACGCCGCCCTTGTACAGCTTGAGCCGCACCCAGCCGTTGACGCGCTCCTGGGTGTGGTCGATGAGCACCTGCAGGGCGCGGCGCTCGGGGCTCCACCAGTAGCCGTTGTAGATGAGGCTGGCGTAGCGCGGCATGAGATCGTCCTTGAGGTGGGCGACCTCGCGGTCCAGTGTGATGGACTCGATGGCGCGGTGGGCCTTGAGCATGAGGGTGCCGCCCGGGGTCTCGTAGCAGCCGCGCGACTTCATGCCGACGTAGCGGTTTTCCACCAGATCCAGCCGCCCGATGCCGTGCTTGCCGCCCAGGCGGTTGAGTTCCGCCAGCACCTGCGCCGGACTCATGGCGACGCCGTTGATGGCGCGGATGTCGCCGCGGGCGAATTCCACTTCCACGTATTCCGCCTCGTCGGGCGCCTTCTCGGGCGCCACGGTCCAGCGCCACATGTCCTCCTCGGGCTCGGCGCCGGGGTTCTCCAAATGGCGTCCCTCATAGGAGATATGCAGCAGGTTGGCGTCCATCGAATAGGGCGAGCCGCCCTGGCGAT
>JAJXXS010000296.1 GCA_021780975.1 Pseudomonadota bacterium | reverse complement strand
TCGCCCTCGTGCTCTATCCAGATCACGTTGCTGCCTTGAAAGAGGCGTTGGCTGAGATACAACGGACTCTTTGCAATGGGATTCGGCGGCAAGTCTTGCGTGACCGGGGAATCGGGGGCGGCGCTGGATTTCATGGACGTCATGGAATAGCAATAGGAATGATTCTCATTAAAACAAATTCCACCAAATCTTGTCAAGATGGTGATCCTGCCGTTCGGCGAACTGGGCTAACCGAAGGTGCGCCGAGGCTTCCATTGCCGTGGGCTAGCGACTTCCCGGTGCGCAAAGACTTTTAGATCGGATGATGATGAACAAGAAAATTTCCTCAGCCTTCATGTTGGGCTTGCTCGCCCTGCTGGCCGCATGCAGCAAGATCACCCAGGACAACTATGACAAATTGCAGACGGGGATGAGCTACGAGCAGGTCGAGGGGATCCTGGGTCAGCCCAAGTCTTGCAGCGACGTCCTTGGCGTTAAAAACTGCACTTGGGGCGACGCCCAGCGCCATATCGATGTAAGTTTTCTGGGCAACAAGGCGCTGGCCTTCAGCGCCGACGGCCTGCATTGAGGCGCTGCCGCCTGCCTGTCAGACCCGGCGTCGGCTGAGGTCGGTGAGTTGGCGCAGCTGGTCTAGCTCCTCCAGCAGGTCAGCGATCAGGGCCGCCAATTCGGGAACGGCATCGAAGTCGCGCTCGACTTGCCGCATGCGGCGTGCGCGCGCCAGGCCAGAGACGGAGATGCGCCAGACGCCGGCCACGCTTTCTGCATGGGGGAACAGCCCCTCGTCGATATGGCGCAGCAGCCACTGTGGCTCCACCGCGCAGGCGGCTGCGGCCTGTTCCAGGGTCAGCCAGCTTTCCTCCAGCAGGCTGCCGATCAAGACGTCTTGGTCTGCCATGGCTCAGCTTCTCCCTTCCCTGCGCGCGTCGAAGGCCAGTTCGCGCGCCATCGTTTCGTAGAGTTCCCGCGCCTTCGGCGTGTCGGCCGGGGGTAGCACCACTTGGAGATCAAGCAGCAAATCGCCCGGCGGGGTGCCTGGTATGCCCTTGCCGCGCACGCGCAACTGACGGCCATGCTGGGCCCCCTGGGGGACGCGCACCTTGAGATTGCCGGCGGGCAGATCCACTGTCACCACGGCACCCAGGGCTGCTTCCCAGGGGGCAAGGGGAAGCGCCAGATGGAGATCGCGTCCCTCGGCACGCAGGCGGTCGTGGGGCTTGAAATGCACTTCCAGCAGCAGGTCTCCGGGCGGCGCTCCCCCCGCCCCGGGGGCTCCCTGGCCCGCCAGGCGGATGATCTGCCCTGCGCGCACGCCCTGGGGGATTTTCACGCTGAGCGTGCGCGTCGCCAAAGTGACGCGGCCCTGTGCGTCGACGGTCGGCACGCGCAGGCTGATCTGGCGTGTGGCGCCATGAAAGGCGTCCTCCAGGTCCAGCAGTATCTTGGCGTGATGATCCTCCCCCTGGGCGCGAAAACCCGTCCCGCGCGTGTGGAAGCCGGGCCCCTGGCCCCTCATGCTGCCGAACAGTTCGGCGAAGAAGTCGCTGAAGTCGGCAGCTTCGTGGGGAGTAAAACCGCCGCCGGAGAACTCGAAGCCGGCGTCCCAGTCGGGCGGCGGGTGGAATTCCTGGCCGGGCCGGTAGCCCTGGCCGATCTGGTCGTAGGCAGCGCGCTTTTCCGGATCGGAGAGCACGGCATAGGCTTCGTTCACCTCCTTCATGCGCAACTCTGCGTCCGCTTCCTTGGAAACATCCGGGTGATACTTGCGCGCGAGTTTGCGGAATGCCTTCTTGAGGTCTTCCGCAGTGGCATCACGAGCCACTCCAAGCGTCTGGTAGTAATCCTTGAATTCCATGTGGCCTGGTTCTCCTGTTCGTGGCGACGGAAAACGTCTCTCCCACATTGCCAAGATAAGGGCTCTTGCCCGCAACGCAAGCGCCGAGGAGCGCCTGTGCTTGGATCCCCGCCTAATCTACCTCGAGGCCGGGATGGGAGCGTTCAGGCGCTGCTATGCCCCCGTGCCGGAATAACCCAGCGCCGCTCCGATGCGGGCAGCGGCGGATTTTAGGGCTGCGCCCCAGTCCACCTTGTGGCGGTCGGCAGGCGCCGAAATGGACAGGCCGGCGACGAGATGACCGTCGGCGTCGCGGATGGGCGCCCCCAGGCAGGCGACGCCCAGTTCGGCCTCCTCGCGGTCGTAGGCGAGGCCTTCGTGCCGGATGACGACGAGTTCGCCTGCCAGCTTCTGCGGATCGGTCAGGGTGTTGACGGTGTAGGCCGGCAGGCCGGTGCGTTCGACATAGCCCCGCACGCCGCTGGCGCTGTCCTCGGCGAGAAAGATCTTGCCGACCGCGGTGACGTGCAAGGGGGCGTGGGCGCCGACCACCTGCACGACTTGTATCATGGTTTGCCCGCCCGAGACGCGTTCGATGTACACCGCCTCGTCGCCGCGGCGCACGATGAGGTTGACCGTTTCGCCGGTCGCCTCCGCCAGCGCCTGCATGTGCGGCATGGCCACCTGGCGGATGTTGAGGCGGGCGCGCAGCCGGTTGCTGATTTCCAGCCAGTGGACGCCCAGGTCGTACGAGCCGGCGCCGGTTTTTTCGACCAGGCCATGGGTGATGAGGGCGCCCAGGATGCGGTGCGCGCTGGCGGTATGCAACCCGGCGTCCGCGGCCAGGCGCGACAGCGTCACCGGCCCGGGCGCGCTGGCCAGCAGGTTGACCAAGGCCATGGCGCGGTCGAGTACCTGAATGGATGAGTTTGTATTTTTCATAAAGTGAAAATTTATCACGCATTGTGAAATTCCTTGCAGTTTACTGCTTCAATACGATCATCGTTTCACATCATGTGAAACATTTTCATATTGTGAAAGGAAAAGCTATGAGCGCCCAGATGCAGTCAACCCCCGAGACCCTGCCCGCTTTCTGCGAAGGCATCCAGTATTTCGCCGACAGCTTTCCCGAGATCGATCGCCTGGGCGCCTCGCCGCTGTTGGGCCCCGGCCAGCCGGCGCTGCCCGACGCGAGCAGCGAGGCTTCGATCTACCAGACCCTGCTCGCCGCTGACGCGCTGCGCTACCTGACGCTGCAGGTCACCGGCAGCAAGTCCTCCGGCCACCCGGGTGGCTTCGCGTCCAGCGCCGACGCAGTCGCCGCGCTGCACCTGCTGGGTCACCGCAACATGGTGACCGAGGTCGGCCACCACGCGCCTGGCTTCTATTCGGCGATGTTCCTCGACACGTCCCTTGAAGACATGGGCATCCACACCGTCGCCGAGATGCGCACGCGCTTCCGCGAGCGCCACGGCCTGCTCGGCCACCTGTCGGGGGCCATCCCCGGCCTTCTGGCTCCCGCCGGCCCGCTCGGCCAGGGACAGCATTTCGCCATGGCTGGTGCCTACCTGCACCGCGACAAGCTCTTCCCCGTCACCATCGGCGACGGCGGCCTCGGCGAGCCCTACATCATGAGCGCGTTCCAGCACTTCGCCACCGCCTACCCCGACGTCACCAACTACCTCCCGGTGCTGGTGTGGAACGGCTATTCGCAGGAACACCACAGCATGGTGTCGCTGTGGGACAACGCGCGCATGACCGACTACTGGCGCGCCCACGGCTTCGACGAGGTGTACCTGATCGACGCGCGCGAGTTTGCCGACACCCCTGACGCGCCGGTCTATGCGGACAGCACGACCTTCGGCTTCGCCGCACGGATGGCCTTCACCGGCGCCACCCTGAAAGCTGCCGACGCCGCCTCGCGCAGCGCTCTGAATGGGAAGCGTGCCTGCCTCATCGTCAAGCAGTTGAAAGGCGCGGGCGTGCATGCCACCGGCGCCAAGTCGCACAACCTCTACGCCCATCACACGCTGGATTCCGACGACGTGAAATCCGGGCTGCAGCGCCGCGCGCTGCCGATCCAGGCATGGAAGGTGACCCGCGAGAACTTCCGCCACGCCGGCGGCGGCCCCGCCGCGAAAATCGCGGTGACTGAAACCGCGCGCGCGCTGCCGAGCCTCGACGGCCTGCCGCTGACCGAATTCGCGGTCGGTGAAAACCATGTGCCCACCACCGCCTTCGGCCACGTGGTCGGCGAAGTGGGTAAGCGCGACCCGCTGTTCGTCGTCACCAACGCCGACGGCAACGAGGCCTCGGGCATGGCCAACATCAACAAGGCGCTGACGATCCGCCACCCGACCGCCGACGACCTGTACTTCCAAGGTCCGTCCGGGCAGGTCTACGAGCCGCTCAACGAGGATGCCTGCGCCGGCCTCGCGGTGGGCGTGTCGCTGTTCGGCGGCCGCAGCCTGTGGTGCAGCTACGAGTCCTTCGCGATCAATGGCCTGCCGATCTGGCAGACGGTGACGCAGGCGATGGCTGAACTGCGCCGCACAACGCCCGCGACGGTGTGCCTGTTCACCGCCGGCGCGCTCGAGCAGGGCCGCAACGGCTGGACCCACCAGCGCCCGGAAATCGAGAGCTACTTCGCCGCGATGATGAGGAACGGCAACGTCTACCCGCTGTTCCCGGTCGATGCCAACATGATCCAGGCGGGCTACGACTGGGCGCTCAAGCAGCACAACAAGGGCATCGTCATCACCGCGTCGAAGTCGCCGCTGCCGGTACGCACCACGCTCGCGCAGGGCGCGGCTGCCATCGAGCAGGGTGCGATCGTGCTGCAGGAAAATGCCGGCAAGAAGACGGTGGTGTTCGCCGTTGCCGGCGACATGGTGCTGCAACCGGTGCTCGCCGCCGCCGAGGCGCTGAAGCAGGCCGGCATCGGCGCGCGCATCGTTGCCGTGGTCAACCCGCGCCGCCTATACCGTCCGAGCGACGTGCTGTGGAGCAGCGTGTCCGAGCCCGACGGCAGCTTCATGGATGACGCCGCCTTCCGCGACATGTTCCACGGCGACGTGCTGATCGGCGTCACCGGCGGCCCCTCGGCGCCGCTCGAACCGGTGCTGCTGCGCAGCCAGGCCGCCCAGCGCGACGTGTTCTGCTGGAAGCGTGGCGAGACCACCGCCAACCCGCAGCAGTTGTTCGACTTCAACGGCATGAACGCGCAGGCGATGCACGAGCGCGCGCAAGCGATGCTGGGGCGGGCGGCGGTTTAAAAGGCCTATCCGCGAAGAGCGCGAACAACGAAGGGGAGATCACAAGGTTTTCTTCGCGACCCTTCGCGTACTTCGTGGATAAATAGAGGTATAACCTATGAATCCGAAAATCATCGTCCTCGACGACGATCCTACTGGCTCGCAGACGGTACATTCCTGCCTGCTGCTGACGCGCTGGGACGTCGCCACGCTGAAGATGGCGCTCGCCGACGCGGCGCCGCTGTTCTTCGTGCTCACCAACACGCGCGGGATGGATGCGACGCGCGCCGCGGCGGTCACGCGCGAGGTGTGCGAAAACCTCAAGGCGGCGCTCGCCGACTACGCGGGGCCGGTGCTGTTCGTGTCGCGCTCGGACTCGACCCTGCGCGGCCACTACCCGGTCGAGACCGACGTGATGAACGACGTGCTCGGACCGTTCGACGCGACGCTGCTGACACCAGGCTTCTTTGAGGGCGGGCGCATCACGCGCGACAGCACGCATTATCTGATCGTCGACGGCAAGCCGGTGCCCACCCACGAGACCGAATTCGCGCGCGATTCGGTGTTCGGCTACACGACGGCGTTCCTGCCCGACTACGTGGCCGAGAAGACCCGCGGCCGCGTCGCCGCCACGGACGTGGCGCGCCTGACGCTCGCCGACCTGCGCGCCAGCAAAACCGAAGCCTGGCTCGCTGGGCTACACGACAACGCGATCGGCGTGGTCGACGGCGAGTCGCCCGATGACTACCGGGTGTTCGCCGACGCGGTGCTCAAGGCGGCCGCCGGCGGCAAGCGCTTCCTTTTCCGCAGCGCCGCCTCGCTGCTCACCGCGCTGGCGAAGCTGCCGCCGCAGCCGGTCGCGGCCGAAGCATTCTCCACCCTGGTGCGCGACGGCCGGCCCGGTGCGGTCGTCGTCGGCTCGCACGTGGCCAAGACCACCGCGCAGCTTGCTGTGCTGCTGAAGGAGCGCGGCGTAGTCGGCCTGCCGCTGGACGTCACCCGCGTTCCGGCCGGCCGCGCCGCGGTGGTCGAGGAGCTTAGGGCGAGCATCGCCCACGCCCATGCGCAGGGCCTCACCCCGGCCGTGT
>JAJXXS010000023.1 GCA_021780975.1 Pseudomonadota bacterium | reverse complement strand
GAAAGCCTGGACAGCACGATACCGGCAGTCATCCTCACCGGCGACACCGCCCCCGAAACCATCCAGGCGCTCAGCACAGCGGGACTCACCGTACTGCACAAGCCCGTGCGGCCGGCACGCCTGCGCGCCCTGCTCATGCACCTGCTCAATCAGGACCGGCGCAAAGCCGCCGCCTGAAAGCGGCGCGCAGCGGAGAGAAGGGGCAGCAGCCCCGCGCCAGGAAAGCAGGACTCCGCGTTGTTCTTCGTCGCGCGGACTTTGTCGAGGAGAAATTCCAGCGCCGGAAGGTGCGCCCGAAAGCCGCTGCGAGAGGGGCCCCGCGTCAGCGGGGATCGAGCCGGCGTCGGGCGCGACCTGAAAGCGGCCTTGCTCAGCCGCGCCGCATGGAGTCGAAAAACTCCGCGTTGTTCTTCGTCGCGCGGACTTTGTCGAGGAGAAATTCCATCGCTTCCAGGTCATCCATGGGATAGAGCAGCTTGCGCAGCACCCACACCTTCTGCAGGATGTCGTGCGGCATGAGCATCTCTTCGCGGCGGGTGCCGGAGCGGTTGACGTTGATGGCGGGGTAAAGGCGCTTTTCCGCCATGCGCCGTTCGAGGTGGATTTCCAGGTTGCCGGTGCCCTTGAACTCTTCGTAGATCACGTCGTCCATGCGCGAGCCGGTATCGATGAGGGCGGTTGCCAGGATGGTCAGCGAGCCGCCTTCCTCCACGTTGCGCGCGGCGCCGAAAAAGCGCTTGGGTTTCTGCAGGGCATTGGCGTCCACGCCGCCGGTCAGCACCTTGCCGGAAGCGGGCTGCACGGTGTTGTAGGCGCGCGCCAGGCGGGTGATGGAATCCAGCAGGATCACCACGTCCTTCTTGTGCTCCACCAGACGCTTGGCTTTCTCGATCACCATTTCGGCGACCTGCACGTGGCGGCTGGCCGGCTCGTCGAAGGTGGAAGCGACCACTTCGCCGCGCACCGTGCGGCTCATCTCCGTCACTTCCTCGGGGCGCTCGTCGATGAGCAGCACGATCAGCACCGCCTCGGGATGGTTGGCGGTGATGGCATGGGCGATATGCTGCAGCATTACGGTCTTGCCGGATTTGGGCGAGGAAACGATGAGACCGCGGGAGCCTTTGCCGATGGGGGCGACGATGTCGATGATGCGGCCGGTGATGTTCTCCTCGGCGCGGATGTCGCGCTCCAGCTTGAGCGGCTTGTCCGGATGCAGCGGCGTGAGGTTTTCGAACAGGATCTTGTTCTTGGCGGCCTCCGGGGTTTCGCCGTTGACCGTGTCCAGCTTGGTAATGGCGAAGTAGCGCTCGTTGTCGCGCGGGATGCGAATCTCGCCCTCGATGGTGTCGCCCGTGTGCAGGTTGAAGCGGCGTATCTGCGACGGACTGACGTAAATGTCGTCCGGGTTGGCCAGGTAGGAGGTATCGGGCGAGCGCAGGAAGCCGTAGCCGTCGGAGAGCACTTCCAGAGCCCCGCCGCCATAGATGGATTCGCCCTTCTTGGCGTGATTCTTGAGCAGGGCAAAGATCAGTTCCTGCTTGCGCAAACGGTTGGCGTTTTCTATGCCGTTGGCGGTTGCCATATCCACGAGCTGGGTCACGTGGTATTGCTTGATTTCGGAAAGTCGCATGGACGGAGTGCCGCAGTGAAGCGGAGGAAAAGATGGGAGTGTGCCGAGAAGGGCCGCCCGGAACAGGGCGGCAGGGGCAAAACTAGATTAACGGGGTTTAGATATTGCTGTCAACAAAGGCGGTCAGCTGGGATTTTGACAAGGCTCCGACCTTGGTCGCCTCGACATTGCCATTCTTGAAGATCATCAGCGTCGGTATGCCGCGAATCCCATACTTGGGAGGCGTCTGCTGGTTTTCGTCGATGTTGAGCTTGCACACCTTGAGCTTGCCGTTGTACTCGCGCGCCACTTCGTCCAGCACCGGCGAAATCATCTTGCACGGCCCGCACCAGTCCGCCCAGTAGTCCACCAGGACCGGCAGATCGGACTGCAGGACCTCCTGTTCGAAACTGGTGTCGGAAACGTAATGAATGTACTCGCTCATACTGAACCTCGCTGTAATAGGCAAAAGGCTGATAGGGGAAAAGGCACCACCCGGCCTGAAAGCCGTCGGGCAACGGTGGCTGGAAAGGCGGGGGGGAATCCAGAATATGCCGGCAAGATGCCTGGTTTTTCGGAAAATCGCCCCTTATGCTAAGTAAGCCGGATAACGGCGTCAATGGGTTGAACGGCAGCGTCCTGAGTTGGGGGTTCGTGGAATATTTCCAGGACGGCTGGACTGCCATCGAAAAATGGCGATATCGCTGTCAGACGCGAAGCCGCGCGCAGCAAGGGCACACCTCGCGAGCACCGTGACAAAGCATGGCGGCGATATTCGCCCATTTTCCACAACGAATTCCCGACCCAGGACAACACTTAGAGATAGGCGCAATTGGCAAGCAACTCGACCAGTTCCCGCTCGCTTACGCTGGTGTAGTCCTTGTCTACGCTGCCGGTGATGAGTTTCCTCACGCCGTCCGAAAGGTGCCCCTTAAGGCGCCCGATGAAGGGACTGGAGGCCACCAGGATCAAACGCTCATAATGATTCTTGACGCGGCCGTCCTCGAGCAATCTGCCCAGTTCCAACGCGAAGTGATCCGCGGCGTTCTCCTTGGGTGAAGTGGCGGGGACAAAGGAGCCATGCTCGTTGCCGTGCCCCTGATTGCTGCCCGGGCGGTCGCTCACCAGATCGATGCCCTTGCCGCGGCTCTCCGGGTGCTCGTGCTGGCCGATGAGGGCCACGCCCTTGTTGACGCCATGATTTGCATACAGTTTGGCGAGCCCCGCGTTAGCGACAAGTATCCACGTCGTTGCCATGCTACCCCCTGAAAACGAGGACTGAGGTGTCCTCTCGTTTTTAAAGCTAGCCGGTGAGGCGGGGCTGTCAAGTCGCGCCGCGCGCGTCCCAATGCATCTTCGCCCTGCTACAATTTTTTCGTTTCCACCTAGCCAGGGCTCCCCTTATGACCTACGTCGTCACTGAAAGCTGCATCAAGTGCAAATACACAGATTGCGTGGATGTTTGCCCCGTGGACTGTTTCCGCGAGGGCCCCAATTTTCTCGCCATCGACCCGGACGAATGCATAGACTGCACCCTGTGCGTGGCGGAGTGCCCGGTGGAGGCGATCTACGCCGAGGATGACGTGCCGGAAAACCAGCGCGCATTCATCGCCCTGAACGCGGAACTGGCGCGCGTCTGGAAGCCGCTGCTGGAAAGCAAGGACGCCCCCGCCGACGCGGACGAGTGGGCAAAAGTGAAGGACAAACGTCACTTGCTGGAAAAATAACCTCGATCCTGCCGCGCACCCGGATAGCGTGGATCCTTTCGAATCCTGGGCGCGCCAGGTGCTGACTGTCGAGAGTCGGCGCCTGCCGGATTTGTCCGCCGTGACCGTGCTGGTTCCTCATCATGGCGCGGCGGCGGCGCTGGCCCAGGCGCTCGCCCGCCTCGCTGCGGTCCCGGCCCTGGCGGCGCCGCGCATGCTGCCGCTCGCCCTCTGGGTGCAGCACACCCCCGTGGCAGGCAACGCCGCGCCCACCAGCCTGCGCCGCGCCCATCTCTATCGCGCCTTGCAGCACCGCGCCTGGTTCGACCCCGGTGCGCTCTGGGCGGTGTGCGGCGAGCTGCTGGAACTGCACGAGGAACTCACCCTCCACCGCGTGGCCCTGCCACGCGAGACCGCAGGTCTGCACGCCGCGCTGGCCGCCGCCTATGCCACCCCTCCGAGCCCCACGCTCGAATTTGAAGCGCGCCTGGTGCAAAGCCTGTGGCAGGCGCTGGAAGAAACGCGCAGCCCGGCGGCGCACTACCTTGCCGGCCTGGCGTGGCTTGCGGAGCATGCCGAGGGCCCGCTGTACGTTCTTCCAGACACCCTGCACGGCGCCGCTGCGGAGGCCTTTCTCGCGCGCTATGCGGAACGCCAGGCCGTGCATCGTCTGGAATGGCCGGACACCCCGGTGCGGCGCCTGCTGTCTTTGGCCTGGGCAGACAACCCTGACCTCAAGGCCCGCGCCCAGGCGGCCGCCAGCCAGCTTCCCGCCAGCCCGCTGGCAGGCCGCCTCAGCTTCTTCGCGGCGCAAGGCCTGGAGGACGAGGCACGCGCCGCCAGCGCCCAGGTGCGCCTCTGGCTTGCGCAAGGCCGCCGTGCCATCGCCTTGGTGGCACAGGACAGGCTGGCGGCGCGGCGCCTACGCGCCCTGCTGGAACGCGCGCACATCCTGGTGGCGGATGAAACCGGCTGGAAGCTCGCGACCACCGCCGCCAGCGCCGCGGTCGCGGCGTGGCTGGACGCGCTGGGGGGAAATTTCCGCCACCAGCAGCTGCTCGATTTGCTCAACTCTCCCTTCGTGCTGGCAGACATGGAACTGTCCACGCGCCGCACAGGCCTCGCCGCCCTGGAGTTAAACCTGCGCCGATTCGGCCCCGCCGACAACCTTGCGCAACTGCAAAACCGCCTGCGGGAAACCGGCGCCGACCCGGCGGCAGCTGCCCTGCTGTCGCGCATTGCCGGCGCCGCCGCCGCCCTCGCCCCCCTGCGTCCGCGCACGGCGGCGCGCTGGATTGCCGGCCTCAAGGACAGCCTGGTCCGCCTCGGCACCCACAGCGCGCTGGAAAGCGATGCAGCCGGCGCCCAATGGCTGCAATGGCTCGCGCGCCTGGAGCGCGACTGGGCGCCGGACACCTCGCGCTACAGCTACGCGGAATGGCGTGGCGGCCTTGCCGCCAACCTGGAAGAGGAAAGTTTCATCGATCACGCCATCGTCAGCCCCGTGGTCTTCACCCACCTCGCCGGTGCCGTTGCCCGTCCTTTCGAGGCCGTTCTCATCCTCGGCGCCAGCGCCGCGCGGCTGCCTGCGCCGGGCAGGATCAGCCCCTTCTTCAACCAGCGCGTGCGCCGCAACCTGCTGTTGCCCACCTGGGAAGCCGAAGCAGCACTGCAGCAAGCCCAGCTTACGGCCCTGCTCGCCAGCGACGCGGCCATCACCGTTACCTGGCAGACACGTTCCGCGGCAGGCGAGGATCAGGCCACAAGCCCATGGATGGAACGCCTGGAGAGTCTGCACCTAGAGGCATGGGGTATCTCGCTGCTGAGCGACCAGTTGCGCGCGATGGCCCACCTGCTCGATGAGCGCGCCGCGCCAGCGGATCCGCTGGCGATGGCCGCCCCGGCGCCGACAGTCCCGCCCGCCCGCCTGCCGCGCCAGATCAGTCCGAGCGGAGCGCAAAGCCTGTTGGACTGCCCGTACCGGTATTTCGCCCAGGGCGTGCTAGGCCTGGCCCCCCTGGACGAGATCAGCGCGGAACTGGAAAAGCGCGACTACGGCGAGTACGTGCACCGCATCCTGCAGTCCTTCCAGGCGCGCTTTCCCGTGTTGGGAGAAACACCGGACGCCACCCTCATCGCGGCCCTGGAGGAGGAGACGCAAAAGATCTTTGCCCACGCCCTGCAGGCCCACTATCTGGGGCGCGCATGGCTGGCGCGCTGGCGCGCACGCATTCCCGCCTGGATAGGCTGGCAGAAGGAGCGCGAGGCGCAAGGCTGGCGCTACGCGGGCGGCGAGACCGCGCGCGAGTTGATGCTGGCCGCCGACCTCAAGCTCGCCGGACGCCTCGACCGCCTGGACGCTAGCGGTCACGCGCTCGCCGTGCTCGACTACAAGACCCAGGGCGCGCAGACCTTGCGCGACAAGGTGGCGGCGCCGCAGGAAGACGTTCAGCTCGCCCTCTACACCCTGCTGGCCGACGCCGGCCGCGTGCGCCAGGCTGCCTATGTCGGGCTTGAGGACATTCCCATCCGCGAATATGCCCTGCCCGAGGAAGACCTGGCCACCCTGGCGAAAGGCCACGGCGAACGTCTGAGCGCGGTCTTTTCCCGGCTGGCGGAAGGTTGCGGCATGCCCGCCAACGGCGTCGACCGCGTATGCGCCCACTGCGACATGCGCGGCCTCTGCCGCAAGGATCACTGGACCTGAAGCAGAAGGGCACTGTCCCCGGACAGAACTTTTCCCGCGCCGGCCCCTCAATTTGTTTAGGATGGGTGAAGCTTCCCCGCGCTGCTTAGACTCAAGGAGAGTGCCATGAAAAGAAAAGCTCTTGCTGCTTCCCTGCTCTTGTTGCTGGGCGTCGCCACTACCCCGGCATGGGCC
>JAJXXS010000220.1 GCA_021780975.1 Pseudomonadota bacterium | reverse complement strand
CGCCCTGCGGGCCGCGCGCAAGACCATGAGCACGATACGCGGCAATCTTTTCTGGGCATTCTTCTACAACGTCCTGCTCATTCCCGTGGCTGCCGGCGCTGCGGTGCCCATAGGGCTGCAACTCAATCCCATGCTCGCCGGGGTGGCGATGGGCCTGTCGTCGGTGTTCGTGCTGACCAACAGCCTGCGGCTCAGGGGCATCAGGCCTTGGCTGCCTGAGGCCCAGGCGTCGGCGATCCGGCCCGGCGGCCTTGGGGACGCCCCGCACTTGGCGCATTCATGACTTGCGGCAGATCCGTGTCCGGGGAAAAATGGTCGCTGATTTAGCCACCTCAAGCCAAAGGAGTTTCTTGTGAGCGATACCGTACTCAATGTCACCGGCATGACCTGCGGGCACTGTGTGATGTCCGTCACGAAGGCGCTGCAGCGCGTGCCCGGCGTGGAAAAGGCCGACGTCAACCTGGCTCGGGGGGAAGCCGTGGTGCACGGCACGGCGGACATCCAGGCGGCGATTGCGGCAGTCCAGAAAGCCGGCTTTGGCGCGACGGTGAAGTCCTGATGCGCCTGCGGCGAGGCAGATGCGCCGCCCCGGAGCACTGCCGGCGATGAGTGTCGATGTCCTTGTTTACACCAGCCCGGGATGCCCGGATTGCGCTGCAGTGAAGCGCTATCTGGCGGATCGCGGCATCGCCTTTGCAGAGCGCGACGTGACCGCGCCCGGGGTGGCGGCTGAGGCCAAGGCACGCTATGGCGTGCGGGTGGCCCCCATCACCGTGGTGGGCGACGCATTTTTTTACGGCACGTTCGCCCAGCAGAAGCCGCAGCTCGATCGGGCGTTATCGACGGCAAATTCAGGCACCTGAATCCCGCGTCATCGACACCCCGCCGAGGTTAGACGGTGATGGGTCGGCAAGCGGGCGCCGGTTCCGGCCCATACGGGTAGTCCCGCAACGCAGTTGGTTCATCAAGTCCAAAGGGGCCAGAGCGACAAGCCCCCAGCCGTCCTGCCCCGCAGGCAGCCCGCGATTCTGTCAAAGGAAGCGGGTGAAAAGCTCGTAAATCAGGACCGACAGGATGCTGATCCACGCCCAGACGATCAGGCCGGTGATGACGTAACCAGGGAGTTTCTGGGTCACAAAGAATTTGTCCATGCCGCCTCCAAAACCATTCTTATGGCATGGTTAATTTAGCACAAAGCCATGGGCAAGCACAGCCATGGCCGGCGGAGCAGGGCCCGTTGTCCGTCTGCCCCTGAGCCCAGCCGCCCGGGGTTTTTCTCTTCCCACCCCGCTTCTGCAGGGCCTGGTTGCGGGGCCGGCGCTAAATTTCCGCCCTATTACGCCGCAATTAGGGGGGTGCGGGCACCTGGCGCCGAGGATTCATGCGCCCGGTCCAGACCCGTCCGGCACGCGAGCCCGTTTGACCAACGCTTGAGTAGCCGGGTGCATTTACCAGCAGGGAGTGAAAGCCGGGACGAGGTGTGGCAAACGGACTATTAAAGCAGAATCTGGCCATAGAGCCAGATGTGCAGAACTTCATCGGCTTCGTGCATACCGCGGTGCTCAACCTCGGTGGCAATGCCTTTGCCGCCGCGCTCGGCCTCATCGAATTGTCGCAAAAGCTGCGTGCCGCCGGCGCCGGCACGGGCTATCCCTTGCCCGTCACCCTGGAATTGGCCGCGGCAGACCTGCAGGTAAGGTGGAACGGCACCGATCCCCATACCGTGGTGCGCCTGGGGGTGCTGCCCAGCGATGAAGCCGTGGATGCCCTGCGCAGCCGCCTGCAGCGTTCCACCGAGAGCGAGGATCCCGCAGTCCTGCTGCGCCGCAACGCCGAAATGGAGCGTTTTCTGGAAGAGAGCAGGATGCGCGCCGAGCGGGAACTGGCCGACATGCAGACGGCGCTGGCAAAGCGCCAGGCCGAACTGCAGGACACCATGCGGCAGGCGGAAACCGACGCGCTCACCGGCCTGTACAACCGCCGTGCCTATGATGTCCGCCTCGCCGAGGCCTTCCGTGCCGCCTCGGCGGGGGGCGGCGCGATAACCCTGGTGCTGTGTGATCTCGACTATTTCAAGCAGATCAACGACGAGCATGGCCACCAGTACGGCGACACCTATCTGTGCAAGATGGCCCAGGCCATGCTCTCTGTTACGCGTCGCCAGGGCGATGCCGCCTTCCGTTTCGGTGGCGACGAGTTCGCCATACTCTACGTGTGCGGCAAGGACATTGCGCTCAAGCGCGCCCGCAGCCTGCTGGAATCGATGAATGGCCGCATCAGCATGGGCATTGCGGGGATCTCTCCGCAGGAGCCGTGCGGCGGAAATCTCGGCCATTTCATCGGCCGCGCGGACAAGGCCTTGTACGAAGCCAAAGGGCGCGGCCGCGGGCGTGTGGTTGTCGACACCTGTCATGCCGATGGCACGATCACCTATGACGATTACCCCTTTGAAGGAGCTTCGCGTTGACCCTCGACAGTGCCGCGTGCAAGCTGCTTTTCAGCGATCCCATCCAGAGCGAGAGCGCTGCCATCCTGCTCCGGTCGCGCCTGCTTTCGGTGGCGCGCCGCCTGGGATTCGCGGATGCGCGCCGGGAGAACATGGCACTCGTCGCCTCCGAGATGGCCACCAACCTGATCAAGCATGCGGGGGGGAAGGGCATGCTGCAGATCTGGGAGCAGCCCGGCGGCATGCTTGATGTCGTGTCCTTCGATTATGGTCCGGGCATGGGAAATCCGGGCTTGGCGCAGGAGGATGGCTTTTCCACCAAGGGCACGCTTGGCAAGGGGCTGGGAAGCATGCAGCGGCTGGCGGACGAGTTCGGCATTTTTTCCCAAATGCCCTCCGGCCGCGATCGCTGGCACGGCACCGTCGTGTGGTGCAGATTCCACCCGCTTGCGGCGGGCAGGATGGCAAAACGGCCGTCTGACGCGGAAGCATTCTGCCAGTTGGGCCTGTTCGTGCGTTCCCTCTCCGATGATCGCCACAATGGCGACCACGTCTATGTCGACATCCGCGCGGATCACCTGCGCCTGCTTCATCTGGATGGCCTGGGACACGGCGAGAACGCGGAACTGGCCACCGCCCATCTCGACAAATATCTCACCCAGGCGGACAGCATCATGCAGCTTCTGGAGACGGTGGACCGGCATCTGCGCAGCAATGCGCGCGGGGCAGTCGCCATCGCGTGCGAATTCGACGTCGCTACGCGCGGCCTGCACATGCTCGGCGTGGGCGACATGGCCACCCATTTGTGTCGCAACGGGCAGGTGCAGCATTTCGCCTTTGCCCCGGGGGTGCTCGGGCACGAGCACAAAAAGCCCCAGAAGACCGAGATGACCCTGGAGCGGGGCGTAAGCCTCGTATCCACCAGCGATGGCATCCGCCGCGGCTGGAGCGAGGAGGCCTTCCCCGGCCTGTGTAACCACCATCCCCAGCTGGTCGCTTATGTGATCGGCAACGCTCTTGCGCGCATGACCGATGACCAGTCGGTTTGCGTAGTGAAATTGAACTGAACGAGACGCGCCCCTGGCGCAAAGGAGACAACGCATGGCAAAGAACAAGACCCCGGTCAACCTGACCCTCATCGAGCAGCTCAAGCTACAGGTGGGGAACATATCCGGCCGCATCGAGGCGCAGGGGCGCAACGTGTTCGGCGACAGCAATGTCATGAGCACGGATGAGATCACCGATTTCAGCATCGAGTTTCTCGAACTCATGGTCGCCCTGCTGGATTCCGATGATCCGCTGGATCACCATCGTCCCGCATTCCGCGCCTTGCAGACCTTCTTCGGCAACATCTCCAAGCAGATCCTCGTGCGCGGCGGCAGGATGGAGGATTTCGTGCGCTACATGCAGTTCCTGCAGCGCTGCTTCATCGAATCCCTGGGGGCCGACGAGCACGTATCGCCGGAGGACATGCGCGCCATCCTGTTGCTGCTGTCCAGCGTGTTCAACGAGTTGATGCTGGCGGTCTTCCAGACCTACCTGGAGGAGAAGGAGCGCACCATAGACGCGCAGCAGCGCGAATTGCGCGAGACGTCCACGCCCATCACCGAGATATGGGATGGGGTGCTGACGCTGCCCATCATCGGCACCTTGGATTCCAGTCGCACGCTTCTGATCATGGAATCGCTCCTCAATCGTATTTCGTCCGAGCGCGCACGCGCCGTGGTGATGGACGTGACAGGGGTGCACACGGTCGATTCCCAGGTTTCCCACCACATGATCCAGATGGTGCGGGCGATCCAGTTGATGGGGGCCACGGCGATCCTGACGGGTATCCGTCCGGAAATCGCCCGCGCCATGACCAGCCTCAATATTGACCTGGGCAATGTCACCACCCGCGCCACTCTCTCGGACGGCCTCAAGGAGGCCTTCCGCTTGCTCGGCGTCGTCGTCTCCAAGGCATGAATATCGGCGGCGTCCATCTCACGCGCATCGGCAGCGACGACATGCTGCTGGAGCCCACGCGCGCCCTGGATATCAGCGATACCGGAACGCTCCTGGAGAGCATACTGGAGTGTCTGCAGCGCGAGAAATCGCTGCGGCTCTATTACGATCTCGCCGAAATGGCGGTCATCGATCCAGTCTACTTCGCCTGGCTGGAAAATCTCTCCCGCGCCTGCCGGGCCATCAACGTGCGCATCATCTGCATCCACATGCAGCCGACCGCGGCCTTCGGCCTGGCGACCTTCCTGCATGCCGCCCCAAGTTTCGAAACCGCCCTCGACATGCAGTCGCTGCGCGAAGAATCGTGATGCCATCCCCCGATGTGTTCGTCTCCTTGATCAGCAGTGGCGGATTTCTGTATGTCGCCGAGGGGCGTTACCATGAAGGCAGTTGTTGCGCGGCCGCCAGCTCGGGAAATGCGGGGCAACTTCCGCGCGCTGCAAATGTTCACTTCGAGCACTGACACGCCATGAAAGAGATTGCCGAACAGGTGTTCCAGGACGAGCACCGTCTGACTACCCGCCAGCGTGCTGACCAGATTCTGCGCAGCCTGTGCGACCAGCATGAACTGCTGGCAGTCATGCCCAACGGCCAAAGCCAGGAGTTCGGTTCCATGGTGCTGGAGGTCGATGCCGAGCGCGGCCATCTGCTCCTGGATGTATTCACGCCGCAGCGTCCCCTTGCCGAACTGCGGGAGGAAGAGCCATTCCTTTGCGTTGCGCGCTTTCGTGGGATTTATGTCGGCTTCCAGGTAGAAGCCTTGCAAGCGGTCGATTGGAAGGGCGCACAGGCCTACAAGGTGGCATTTCCCACTTCGACCTACTACCTGCAACGGCGACAGTTCTATAGGGTTCCCGCCGCCCCCCAGGACATAGGGTCGGTGACGCTGCAGAGAAGGGGGGCGGCAGACCTGCAGGGGATCTGCCATGACATCAGCGCCGGCGGCATGCGTGTGCTGGTTCCAGAGCCCAAGGATTTCGACCTGCACGAAGGAGAGTCGCTGGCGGGCCTGGCTTTCTACCTCAAGGGGCAGCCCGTCGCCGTGGAGGCGGAGGTGCAGCACCTTGGCGCCCCCGTGCAGACCCGCGGCAGCGTGACCCTCATTCCGCTGGGCCTGAGCTTTGTATCTCTACCGCCGGCGGTGGAAAAGGTCGTCGTGGGCTATGTCCAGCAGCGCGATCGGGAGCTGCTTGCCGAGCGCTAGCAAGTTAACCCGAAGGCAAGTGGGGCAGACGCTCCGGGCGGTTTGCGAGCACATCGATGCCAGAGTCCAGTTCCGGCGTCCATGCAATGCTCATGTTGGTTTCCTCCCCGGCGTGAGTCAGTCCGCTCCGGCGATCATTTTTCGGATGGCGCGCCCCAGTTCTTCGGGCACGAATTTCGCCACATAACCTTCGGCGCCGACGCTGTGGGCGTGAGATTCGTTCGCGCTGCCCGACAGCGATGAATGTATGACCACCGGAATATCCTTGAAGCGCTCGTCGCTCTTGACGCGGCGGGTCAGGGCGAAGCCGTCCATTTCGGGCATTTCAAGGTCGGTCAATATCATGGCCACGCGGTCGCGGGCGCGTTGCCCGGTCGCTGCCGCGTCGCGCGCGCAGGCTTCCAGGCGTTCCCAGGCTTCGGCCCCGGTTTTGGCGCCGAGAAAGGGAATCTTCATTTTTTCGAGGGTTTTTTCGATCTGGGAACGTGCCGTTGCCGAATCGTCCGCATACAGGACGACGCTGCCCAGCGGCAGGTTCAGCGCGGGTCCCACGGGTGCGGTCT
>JAJXXS010000279.1 GCA_021780975.1 Pseudomonadota bacterium | reverse complement strand
GCGCCCTGCACGGGATCGCTGCCCTCCCAGTTGCTGCCGATGTCCACCAGGTGCAGCAGCAGGCGGGTGCGCTGCAGATGGCGCAGGAACTGATGGCCCAGGCCGGCACCCTCGGCCGCCCCTTCGATGAGACCGGGAATGTCGGCCATCACGAAGCTGCGCTCGCTGTCCACACGCACCACGCCGAGATTGGGATGCAGGGTGGTGAAGGGGTAGTCCGCCACCTTGGGGCGCGCGGCGGAGACGGCGCGGATGAAGGTGGACTTGCCGGCGTTGGGCAGCCCGAGCAGGCCCACGTCGGCCAGCACCTTGAGTTCAAGCTGCAGTTCGCGCTCCTCGCCCGGTTCGCCGCGCGTGAACTGGCGCGGCGCGCGGTTGATGCTGGACTTGAAGTGCAGGTTGCCCAAGCCGCCCTTGCCGCCGCGCGCCAGCTGGGCGCGCGCGCCGTCGCGGTCGAGGTCGGCGATGAGGTCGCCGCTGTGCGCATCGCGGATCATCGTGCCCACCGGCACGCGCACCAGCATGTCCTCGCCGCCCCGGCCGTTGCAGTCCGAGCCGCGCCCGTTCTCGCCGCTCTGGGCGCGGAAGATGCGCGTGTAGCGGAATTCCACCAGGGTGTTGATATTGCGGTCGGCCTGGGCGTAGATGCTGCCGCCGCGGCCGCCATCGCCGCCATCGGGGCCGCCCTTGGGCACATACTTCTCGCGCCGCATGCTGGCGGAGCCGTCCCCGCCCTTGCCGGCCAGCACCTGTATGGTTGCCTCGTCTACGAATTTCATGCGGGATGGCGCCTGGACAAAGGCGCCATTATCCCCTGCGGCGGCAGGAAGATGAACCGTCTCAGAGCAGCGGTCCGACCACGCGCTGGAGGCGCGCCTCGTTCCAGGCGGGAGCTCTGGCCTGCCAGCCGTCGTAGCGCAGGATGCCCTTGCGGTCGATGACGAAGCTCACCGGGATGCGCCAGATGCGCCCGTAATCGCCGGCCCACGGGCTGCCCAGCAGGCCGACGGGAAAGCTCAGGCCAGCGGCGACCTCTCGCACCTTCAGCAGATCATCGGCGCCATCGAGGCAAAATCCCAGCACACGCAGGCCCTGCCGCGCATGGCGCGCCGCATAGGCGGAGAGTATGGGCAGCTCGGCGCGGCAGACCTCGCACCAGGTCGCCCAGAAGGTGACGATCACCACCTGGCCGAGCAGATCGCGCGTGGCGATGCTGCGCCCATCCAGCGTGTGCAGCACCAGCGGCGGCGCCGGGGCACCGACCTGCAAGCCGTCGGCGCGCGCGACGCCCGGCATGGCCGCCGCCGCCGCGAGTGCGGCGACACGCTGCAGCCAGGCGCGCCGGCCGTGCTCAGAACGCATAGCTCGCGCCGGCGCTGGCGGTCCAGTGCGGGAACAGCTGGTAGCCGTCGAGGCGGCTATACACCGGCAGTTGCACGAAGCCGTAGACCTGCAGATCCGACCGCAGGCTGACGGTGACGCCCGGACTCAGATACGCGACCGTGCCGGCGGAATCCTGGCTGTCGGCGAGCGCGCCCTGGTCGTGGCTCTTGCGCGTAAGATTCACCTGCAGCTGCGGCACGATCTTCGGACTCGCCTCGTAACGCAGGCCGAAGCTCAGGGTGGCGAGATTGCCGGGGCGGAAGTTCTCTCCCGCCCGATCGAGCTTGTAGGCCACCGCGGCCTGGAATTGGCCGCTGGCGAAGGCGTCGAAATCCTGGCTCACGGCCTGGTAATAGTAGGCGCCGACGATGAGGTCGGTGCTGCCGGTGCCGGGCTGCAGGCTGGTGTCGAGCAGCTGCCCGGCGCTCGGCCCGCTGGAGAAGACCACCGGATGGTTGCCGACCGTGCCGGTGCCAGCGGCATCGGGCCCGCCGTAGCGCCCGGTGGGCAGTTTCACGCCCAACTGCACGCCCAGGTTGTGCGTCGGCAGCAGGCCCTGATAGCTGCCGATGAGTTTGATGTCGCCCAGGCCCGCGCTGCGCGAGCCGCTCAGGTTCGCGGGATCGAGCTGAGCGCTGGCGAAAGGCGCCGAAGTCGTGTCGGTGTAGCTGCTGTGGGTGCGGATGAGATAGGGAATCTGCAGGTTCACGCCCCAGTCCGCATTCGGGCTGTAGCTCAGGCCCAGGGTGAGGAAACGGCTGGCCGTGGCGTGTTCCAGTTCGCCGGTGGTCGGGCTGTTCACCACCTGCGCCGGCGAGGCCGCATGCGTGCCGCTGCGCAGCTGGTCCTGGTTGAGGTAGTCATATTGCAGGCTGAGGCGCCAGCCGGCGGCGGCGGAATAGCCCATCGCCGCATCGGTGCTGAGAGTGCAACCGCAGGTGGCGCAGGCATGCGCCGAGGGAGCCGCCGCCCAGGCGGCCGCCGCGAGCGTGGCCCAGCCGATGTGCCGGCCCAGGGTCATGGCTTGCTTCAACATTCTTCTCCGCTGTTCTTCTGCGCCGGATGATAGCGTCGCCCGGGCCTGCCGCCCTGCGACCGATGGCCGCAGGTGCCACCCCCCGGGACGTCGCCGCTGGCCTATAGTGAACCGAAACACCACGGGAGACCCGCCATGAAAACCGCCCTGTTCGCCGCCCTTACCGCCTGCAGCTTCAACGCCCTGGGCGCCGGCCCCGACCTGCTGCCGGTCAAGCAGATCACCTTGGATCTGGCCGACACCATCGCCATGAAGACCATCGAGTCCTGCCGCGCCGAGGGCTACAACGTCTCCGCCGTGGTGCTGGACCGCGCGGGCATCGTGCAGGCAGCGCTGCGCGACACACTGGCGGCGCGCTACACCCTGGAAATCGCCAAGCGCAAAGCCGGCACGGTGATCCTCTCGGGCGTCGCCTCGGGCGAATTCGCCCAGTCGCGCCAGGACATCCGCCCCGAAATCGACCACATCAAGGGCCTCATCGTCATGCAAGGCGGCCTGCCCATCGAAGCCGCCGGCAGTCTGGTGGGCGCAGTGGGCGTGTCGGGCGCTCCCGGCGGCGACAAGGATGAAGCCTGCGCCCGCGCCGGCCTCAAGGCCGTGCAAGACAAGCTGGAGTTCGCCGAATAAGCATACTCAGCCCAGCGGCATGGCGTCGCCTTCGTTGAGGCGCAGCCAGCCGCGCACGATGCGGTAGATCACCCACAGCCCGGTGGCCACCACCAGCACCAGCGCCGCCGGTATGCCGACGAAGGTGAGCGCCATGAGCAAGGCGATGCCCAGCCACAGCAAGGCGAACCAGAAAGTGCGCCATTGCCAGGTGAAATGGCTTTCCAGCCAGGTGCCGCGCACCTCATCGCGCTTGAGATAGTTCAGCACGATGGCGATGATGGAAGGCCAGCCGGTGAGGAAGGCCGTCACCACGAACGCCGGGGTGAGGATGCCCGTCAATGCCGAGAGGGCGTGCAGGGCGTACATGACATGGGTGAGTGTGACCCAGCCGTCCTTGGCGGGCGCTTGCGGCGAGGTGCTCATGCGGCCTCCGCGGTGTCGAAGGCCTTCATGATAGGCGAGGCGCCGGACGAAGCCCAAGCAGGCCCCTCGCCGGGAACGATCAGCGCGCGGCGGCCTGCGCGCCGAGGCGCGCCAGCAGGCGCTTCACCCCGGGCAGAGGCAGGCGGGCGAGCCGCTCTGGGAGATCGAGCGCATCGAGAGTATTTTTCACCAGCAGACCCAGTTCGGTGTCCCCCTCCGTCACCAGGCGGCGGCTGAAGAATAGTGCGTCGGCATCCTCCTGACGCAGCGCCAGCGCCAGAAAATCGCGACTGTCGGCGCGCAGCGTGAGGTCGGCGGGGCCGGACGACAGCGCCGCGAAACCGCGCGGGCCGAGGGAAAAATACAGGCGCAGGCCCAGGTCGCGCACGTGGATGCAGTAGCGCCGCCCGGCCAGCTCTGCGCTGCCGTGCTCCCTGAGCGCCGGCCACACCAGGGCGTTGAGTCCCAGCGTGAAGGCCAGCGCTGGCGGATAGGCGGGCAGGCGTTCCATCAGGCGCAACAGGGGCGACGGCAGCAGCGGGCGGGTCGTGTTCATGAACTCAGGCTCCATTCCATACCGGGACGGCCGCGCCAGTAGCCGTCGCAGGACGCACCTGGCTGTGCGCGCTCGGCGCGGGCGAGCGCATCCGCCAGCGGGGCGGCCGCCTCCAGGCGATCGCGAAAGGCCCGCACCACCTCTTCCATGTGTGCGGAGCGCGGGCTCAGGCGCAGGATGTCTACGCCCGACGCGCGCAGCGGCTGGACGTGGGGCAGCAGGTTGTACACCCCCGCGGACTGGGTCTGGATGCCGTTGAGGGTGAGGAAAGGCCGGCCCTCACGCGTGGCGAGGGGCAGGCCGTCGGCATGCTCCAGGCAGCGGAACTGGCAGTCGTCCTTGGGCAGGTTGTCACGTCGTGCGGTGAAGCAGCGCGCCGAATAGGCCAGCGGCAGGCGCCCGTAGGCGAACAGTTCGGTCTGCGGCGGAGACTGCATTTGGGACAGAAGGTCGGTGAGATCGGCCTGCGCCATTTCCACCGGCGCCACCCAGCGCCGCGCGCCCAGTTGCTGCAGCCAGCCCAGCAGCGCGGGGTTGTAGACGTTGAGCGTCGCACCGGCGACGAAGGGCAGCTGCGCGGCATGCAGCAGGCGCACCGCCGCCATGTCGTTGGCCTCCACGCTGAAGCGGCCGTTGCCGACCAGGCGGCGCAGCAGCTTCAGGTCGGACTCCGACTCAATCAGCGGCTGGCTCGCCAGCACCACTTCCTTGCCGGCTTGCTGCAGGCGCTCCGCGATGTCGAGCCAGTCGGGCAGGCGCAGTTCGTGGCGGCGGCCGCACACCGCCTCGCCCAGGTAAACGATGTCCAGCGGCCATTGCGCGACCTGAGCATAAAAATCCAGCACCCTGTCCCGCGGCCAGTAGTAGAGGATGGGTCCCAGCGCGAGCTTCATGAGGCGATCACTTCCATGGCCGGTGATAGGCGCCCAGGGTATGGGTCTGTCCTTCCGCCACCCGGTTGAGTTGGCTCTGCCACTGCTCCTTGACCGCGTAGGCGTGCGGCGCAGCGCGGCAGGCATCGATGGCGGCACGCCATACCTGGGTGACCTGGGCCACATAGGCCGGGCTGCGCTGGCGGCCCTCGATCTTGATGGCGGCGATGCCTATCGCCTGCATCTGCGGCAACAGGTCCAGCGTGTTGAGGCTGGTGGGCTCTTCCAGCGCGTAATAGGTCGCGCCGGCGACCTCGAAGCGGCCCTTGCACAGCGTGGGGTAGCCGGCCTTTTCCTGCGCGCCGTAGCGGTCCAGCAGCACGCCGTTCAGGCGCGACTCCAGGCCGGCGGGAGTCTCGCTCCAGCGCACCGCCTTGGCCGGCGAGCACACGCCGCAGGTGTTGGGGCCGTCGCCGGCAGTGTAGGAAGACAGCAGGCAGCGGCCTTCCACCATGACGCACAGGCCGCCGAAGCCGAACACCTCGATCTCCACCTCGGTGTGCTTCACCACGTTCTCCACCTGCGCCAGCGACAGCACGCGCGGCAGCACGGCGCGGCGGATGCCGAACTGCTCGCGGTAGAGGTTGATGGCCTCGTAGCTGGTGGCCGAACCCTGCACGGAAAGATGCAGGGCGAGCTGCGGATGGGCGCGGCGGGCGTAGGCCATGAGGCCGGCGTCGGCGAGGATGACGGCATCCACCTCCAGGCGCGCGGCGCGATCGACCGCCGCCGTCCAGCGCTGCCAGTTGCCGGCGCGCGGGTAGGTATTGAGCGCCAACAGCACGCGCGCGCCGCGCTCGTGCGCGTAGCGGACGCCCTGCTGCGCCGTGCCGTCATCGAAGTTGAGGCCGGCAAAGGCACGCGCGTTGGTGGCGTCACGGAAGCCGATGTAGACCGCATCGGCGCCTTCGTCCACTGCCGCCTTCAAGGCGGGCAGGCTGCCGGCCGGGCAGATCAGCTGCAGGGTCCGTTCAGGCATGGCCATGGTCTCCGTGATAAGGCGAGCCGCTGCGCCTGCCTTGCCAGCTGCCGCGGCGCGCGAGTTCGCGTTCGATGCCGTTGATGGCCGGCCACTTGCGCTCGCACCAGCCGGGAGCCAGGAGGATCTCGCCCGGAGCGGTGGCGGTGACGCGGTGCAGCAGCACCTCCCAGGGGGTGCGCTCGATGAGATCGGTGGCAATGCGCACGTAATCTTCCAACGTCATGGGCACGTACTCGCCGCGCTTCCATTCCAGCGCCAGGAGGGTGTGCTTGACCACGTGCAGCGGATGCAGCTTGAGGCCGTCGACGCC
>JAJXXS010000297.1 GCA_021780975.1 Pseudomonadota bacterium | reverse complement strand
GCACGTCGTGGGTGCCTTCCTTGTTGGGCGAGCCCTTGCCGATGATGGTCTTGCAGCAGATCAGGGTGGGCTTGTCGGTGACGGCCTTGGCTTCCTGCACGGCCTTTTCCACCGCCGCGAAGTCGTGGCCGTCGACGTTGGGAATGACGTGCCAGCCGTAGGCTTCGAAACGCTTGGGCGTATCGTCGGTGAACCAGTTGTCGACGTGGCCATCGATGGAAATGCCGTTGTCATCATAGAAGGCGATGAGCTTGCCGAGCTTCCAGGTGCCGGCGAGCGAGCAGGTCTCGTGCGAGATGCCTTCCATCAGGCAGCCGTCGCCGAGGAACACATAGGTGTGGTGATTGACGATGTCGAAGCCCGGCCGGTTGAATTCATGGGCCAGGATCTTTTCCGCCAGCGCCATGCCCACGGCGTTGGAGATGCCCTGGCCAAGCGGCCCGGTAGTGGTCTCGACCCCCGGCGCATAGCCATACTCGGGGTGGCCCGGGGTCTTGGAATGCAGTTGGCGAAACTGTTTGATGTCCTCAATGCCGAGGTCGTAGCCGGTCAGGTGCAGCAGGGCGTAGAGCAGCATGGAGCCATGGCCGTTGGAGAGCACGAAGCGGTCGCGGTCGATCCATTTGGGGTTGGCGGGGTTGTGGCGCAGATTGTGGTTCCACAGCACTTCGGCGATTTCCGCCATGCCCATGGGGGCGCCGGGATGCCCGGATTTGGCTTTTTCCACGGCATCCAGGGCAAGAAAACGGATGGCGTTGGCAAGTTCGCTACGGGTTGGCATTGCAATGACCTCGGACTTATGAAAATAGGTGCCTCACAGCCCTGCACAAACGGGGCGTGGGGTGAAATCTGACAGCAGAGTATCTCCGGCTTAAATATGTGGCCCGCCAGCCAGGGGGAGCTGGGGGCAGCTTATCGAAACGCACTATTATCCAGAACTGCGCGCCTGGCGGCAAGCCGCCCCCCCGGCGGCCCTATTGCATGCCTTCGAGGCTGAATTGGGGGAGTTTCTCCACCAGCAGGGTGTGGACGCGCCGGCTGTCGGCTCGCATGACCTGGATTTTCAGGCCCCCCACCTCGATGTTCTCGCCGCGCTTGGGGAGACGGCCGAAGTGGCTCAGCACGAGCCCCCCCACGGTGTCGTAGTCGGTGTCGGAGAACCGCGTCCCGAGCACGGTGTTGAAATCGGCGATTTCGGTCGCCGCCTTCACCCGGTAGCGTCCCGTCTTGTCGCGCACGATGTTGTCTTCGGTCTCATCGAAGTCGAACTCGTCCTCGATGTCGCCGACGATCTGCTCCAGCACGTCCTCGATGGTGACCAGCCCGGACACCCCGCCGTATTCGTCGACCACGATCGCCATATGGTTGCGGCTGGCGCGGAATTCCTTGAGCAGCACATTGAGGCGCTTGGACTCCGGGATGAATACCGCCGGACGCAACATGGCGCGGATGTCGGTTTCCTCCTGTGCGTAAAAGCGCAGCAGATCCTTGGCCAGCAGTATGCCGAGGACGTCGTCCTTGTCGCGGTCGATGACGGGAAAGCGCGAATGCGCCGCCTCGATCATGCGCGGAACGAAAGCCTCGGGCGTCTCGTTGATGTCCACCACGTCCATCTGCGGGCGCGGGACCATGATC
The DNA here is from genome assembly GCA_021780975.1 of Pseudomonadota bacterium. Classification (GTDB taxonomy): domain Bacteria; phylum Pseudomonadota; class Gammaproteobacteria; order Burkholderiales; family Thiobacillaceae; genus JAJXXS01. The sequence goes on along the minus strand of JAJXXS010000297.1, from coordinate 4,605 downwards.
TCGCGCACCTGGATATCCCCCACCTGCAGCACACCTTCGATCATGGCCAGCGCATCGGCATCCATGAGGTTGCGCTCGAAGGCGCCATGCAGGAGCTCGAGCAGCTGCTCGCGGTCTTCCGGCTCGCGCATGAGGAGCGCCGAAAGGCGCTCCATCCAGCCAGGTTTGGGTGGGTGACTGTCCGAGTCCATTAATAGCCAGGGAAGTGAAAAGGGTTGAAAAGCCCGCGGCCGCTCAGCGCTTTTCACTCCGATAGGGGTCATCGTAGCCCAACGCCTTCAGTATATCGGTTTCCCGTTGTTCCATGATGGCGGCGTCGTGTTCGCTTTCGTGGTCAAATCCCTGCAAATGCAGCACGCCGTGCACGGTCAGGTGCGCGTAATGCGCCTCCAGGGGCTTGCCTTGCGCTTGCGCCTCGGCGGCCACCACCGGCACGCACAGCACCACATCCCCGCCCAGCCGGGTGCCCCCCGCCGCATCAACCATCTCGCCGTAAGCGAAACTCAGCACGTTGGTGGCGTAGTCCTTGCCGCGGTAATCGCGGTTGAGCGCGCGGCCCTCGACCTCGTCTACCAGACGCAGGGATAGCTCCGCCGGCAGCGCCAACGCCGCCTTCACCCAGCGCCGGAAGGCGGGGCGCGTGGGCAGGCCCGCGGTTGGCACCGCGTACTGCACGGAAAGGTTCAGCTTAACGGCTGCCTTCCTTGCGGTGCCGGGCATAGGCATGGACGATGCGGGCAACGAGGGGGTGGCGCACCACATCCTCATGGGTGAAGTGGGTGAACGCCAGCCCGCGCACTTCCCCCAGCACCTCGGCGGCATCCAGCAGACCCGACTTGACCTGCTTGGGCAGATCGATCTGGGTGGGATCCCCGGTGACGACGGCGCGCGCGCCGAAGCCGATGCGGGTGAGGAACATCTGCATCTGCTCCGGTGTGGTGTTCTGCGCCTCGTCGAGGATGACGAAGGCGTGGTTGAGGGTGCGCCCGCGCATGAAGGCGAGCGGCGCGATCTCTATGGTGCCGCGCTCCAGCAGACGCCCCACCTTCTCGAAGCCCATGAGGTCGTAAAGGGCGTCATACAGCGGGCGCAGATAGGGGTCGACCTTCTGCGCCAGATCGCCGGGCAGGAATCCCAGACGCTCGCCCGCCTCCACGGCCGGGCGCGTCAGCACCAGGCGCTTCACCGCGTCGCGCTCCAGCGCGTCGACCGCGCAGGCCACCGCCAGGTAGGTCTTGCCGGTGCCGGCAGGCCCGATGCCGAAGGTGATGTCGTGCGCGAGAATTTGCGCGATGTACTCGCCCTGGCGCGGCGTGCGCGCCTTGAGGTCGGCGCGGCGCGTGCGCAGCACCGGCCCCTCCTCGCCCGCCGCGCCGCGCGCGAGTTCGACGAGCCCGAGCTGGATGTCGTCCTGCGTCAGGTCGTCTGCGGCACGGTTGTAGAAATGCTCCAGCGCCTGCGCCGCCCGCTCCGCCCTGGCCTTAGCGCCGCTGAGAGAGAAATGGCCGCCGCGGTGGCGTATCACGACCTCGTAGGCGGTTTCGATCTGGCGCAGATTTTCGTCCAGCGGACCGCAAAGACGGGCAAGACGCTGGTTATCGAGCGGCTTGAAATCGAACTCCAGGGGCTTATCCAAGCGTGCGCACCTCGCCGCGCAGGGAATGCGGCAGCGCCTCGCTCACGCATACCTCGACAAACTGCCCGATCAGGCGGGGCTGACCGGCGAAATTGACGATGCGGTTGTTGTCGGTGCGGCCGAAAAGTTCGTCCACATTCTTTTTCGACGGCCCCTCCACCAGGATGCGCTGCACCGTACCGACCATGTCGTGGCTGATCTGCCGGGCCATCTCCTCGATGCGCTTCTGCAGGTGCGCCAGACGCCGCTGCTTCACCTCGTAGGAAACGTCGTCCGGCAGATCGGCCGCCGGGGTGCCGGGGCGGGGGCTGTAGATGAAACTGAAGGAATGGTCGAACCCCACGTCCTCGATGAGGTTCATGGTTGCCTCGAAATCGGCTTCGGTCTCGCCGGGAAAGCCGACGATGAAATCGGAGGACAGCGAAAGATCGGGGCGCGCCGCGCGCAGCTTGCGTACGATGGACTTGTACTCCAGCGCCGTGTAGCCGCGCTTCATGGCGGCGAGTATGCGGTCCGAGCCCGACTGCACCGGCAAGTGCAGATGTGACACCAGCTTGGGTTCGCGCCCGTACACCTCGTATACGCGCGCGCCCATTTCACGCGGATGGCTGGTGGTGTAGCGCAGCCGCTCCACCCCCGGCACCTGCGCGACGCATTCAAGCAGGAGAGCGAAATCGGCGACTTCCCCGTCGGCCATGGCGCCGCGATAGGCGTTCACGTTCTGCCCGAGCAGGGTGATCTCCTTTACGCCCTGGGCGGCGAGATGGGCCACTTCGGCGATCACGTCCTCGAAGGGGCGCGAGACTTCTTCGCCCCGCGTGTAGGGGACGACGCAAAAGCTGCAATACTTGGAGCAGCCTTCCATGATGGACACGAACGCCGTCGCACCCTCGACACGCGCCGCAGGCAGGTGATCGAATTTCTCGATTTCCGGGAAGGCGATGTCGACCTGCGCGCGCCCGGAGGACCGCCTTTGCGCGATCAGTGCGGGCAGGCGATGCAGCGTCTGCGGCCCGAACACCACATCCACATAGGGCGCGCGCGCGACGATGGCGGCACCCTCCTGGCTGGCCACGCAGCCGCCCACGCCGACGATGAGTGCAGGATTTTTCGCCTTCAGCGGCTTGATGCGGCCCAGGTCGGAGAACACTTTCTCCTGCGCCTTTTCACGCACCGAGCAGGTGTTGAACAAAATGACGTCGGCCTCCTCGGGGCTGTCGGCCTTGACCATGCCGTAGGCCGCCTGCAGCACATCCGCCATCTTGTCCGAGTCGTACTCGTTCATCTGGCAGCCGAAGGTTTTGATGAAGACTTTTTGCGGGGGAGAAGAGCTATCGGTCATGAATCCGCCGGGCTGTTATGAGACAGAGGGCGCGCCGCAGCAGCGGCTGATGGAGGCACACCGGGCACCGTCAAGCGCGGACCCGGGTGCGCGCGGACAGCCATTGTAAAGCCCCGGGTGCGCGCAGGCAACGTGCCACGCCCCCTGCGCCGCCGCGCCCAACTTGGCCGGCACGCAGTCTGCCGCGACAGTACGCGCTTCCAACGGGCCCACGAAAGACCCGCTTGGTCCCATTGAACCGTGAGCGCTGGAGGCTAGGGATCTCACTTCCCCACGCAAAACCGGCTGAATATCTCGCCCAGCAGGGCATCTGGCGGGTGCTCGCCGGTGATGGCGCCCAGATCCTCCTGCGCCAGCCGCAACTCCTCCGCCTGCAGTTCCAGCTGGCCGGCAAGCTGGCCGGCGCGCTGCAGATGTGCGCGCGTGTCTTGCAGCGCCTGCACGTGGCGGCGGCGGGCCAGGAAGGCGCCTTCGCCCGCCGGCTGCCAGCCCGCCAGACGCAGCAGGGCCTGCTTCAGCAGATCCAGGCCGGCGCCCGTCCTGGCGGAGATCCAGACCCCGCCGTCAGCGGAAGTGCGCGGCACCTCCTCACCCAGGTCTATTTTGTTGTGCACCGTCAGGCGTGCAATGCCGGCGGGCAGGCGCGCAAGTATGGCCTCTTCGCGCGCTCCCACGCCGTGCGCCGCATCTACCAGGAGCAGGGCAATGGCGGACTTTTCGACCGCGGCCCAGGTGCGCGCGATGCCGATTTTTTCCACCGGGTCGTCGGTGTCGCGCAGCCCGGCCGTATCCACGAGCCAGAACGGCACGCCGGCAATCTCCACCGCCTGGCGGATGGCATCGCGTGTGGTGCCGGCAATCTCCGTGACGATGGCCACCTCCTCGCCCGCCAGGGCATTGAGCAGGCTGGACTTGCCGACATTGGGCTGGCCGATCAGGGCGACGTGCACGCCGTCGCGCAGCAGCGCGCCCTGCGCCGCGCTGGCCAGCACCTGCTCCAGATCGGCGAGGGAGCGAGCGAGACCGGCCTTGACGCGCGCAGCCTCCACCGCCACCACATCCTCCTCCTCGGGAAAATCGAGCGTCGCCTCCACACGCATGCGTAGTTCCGTGAGGCCGGCCTGCAGCGCCTGCACGCGTCGCGAAAACTGGCCCGCCAGCGAGCGTGCCGCCGAGCGCGCCGCTTCCGCCGACGCCGCATCGATGAGATCCGCCACCGCCTCCGCCTGGGCCAGATCCAGCTTGCCGTTGAGGTAGGCGCGCCGCGTGAACTCCCCGGGTTCGGCCAGGCGCGCGCCCAATTGCTGGCAGCGGCCCAGCAGCGCATGGAGGACCGCGGGGCCGCCGTGGCCGTGCAACTCCAGCACCGATTCCCCGGTAAAGGAATGCGGCGCCGGAAAATACAGCGCCAGGCCCTGATCGATCAGCAGCCCTTGCCCGTCCCTGAAGTCCGCCAACGTGGCATGGCGCGGGCGCGGCAGCATACCCAGCAGCCCTTGCGCCACTGCCTCGGCACCGGGCCCGGAGACACGGACTACGCCCACCCCGCCGCGTCCCGGCGCGGTGGCGATGGCGGCGATGGTCTCGGGAGACTGCGCGGCGGAAGGAGGCATCGAAAGAGCGGGAG
>JAJXXS010000367.1 GCA_021780975.1 Pseudomonadota bacterium | reverse complement strand
ACGATGGCGGTTCACCAGGGGGCCGTCGACGACTTCCACGATGTAGAGCGCGCCGCTGCGCTTGAGCAGCATGTGTTTGCCTCCCGGGGCGATGAGGGCGCGGCCGGGCGGCGTCTGGTTGAGGTTGACCTGCAGGAAGCGCACGCGCGTGCTGAGGTCGGAGGAGACGATCTCCCAGGGCGATTCCCCCAGCACGTCGGCCAGGATCATGGCCATGGTATAGGGCTCCTCTCCCGAGGAGGATGCGGCGCTCCAGATCCTGAACGGCGCACCCGGCCTGCGTTCGGGCTGGATGCGCTGTCTGAGGAAGTCGAAGTGCTTGGGTTCGCGGAAGAAATAGGTTTCGTTGGTGGTGAGCAGGTCCAGCGCGGTCTGCAGCTCGCCGGGCTCGCGGTCGGCTTCGATGAGCTTGAAGTATTCGCCGTAGGAGGTCAGCCCGTAATGCGTGAGGCGGTGCGACAGCCGCCCGCACACCAATGCCTTCTTCGCATCCGACAGGTGGAAACCGGCGACGCTGGACCGCTCAATGTTTTTTGCATCTTCGGGGCTCGGCGACCTCGGCCATGAGGCCCGTCCTTCGCAGTAAGACGGAGGGGGTGTGTGTTACTTCGCTGCCGCCGCCCACTGCGCCAGCAGGGCCATGAGCGTCGTCTCCTTTGCCGGCAGCGGCAAGGTCGCGTCTACCGAGCAACGCGTTTGCAGCAAGGCGAGGTCGGCCGCGTGCGCGGGGTCGTACAGGATGAGGATGCGCGCGGCGGCAAAGCGGTTGCGTGCCGCCAGCAGGGATTCCAGGTTGCTCACGCGGTCGTGGAAGTGGCGCTTGCTGAAGTCGGCGACGATGACCTGGGGCGTCAGGGTTCTCAGGCGTGCCAGGGCGCGCCGCACGGAATGCTCGACGGCCACCTGAAAGCCCGCCTGTTCATAGAGCGGCTTGAGGTTGTAGCCGGGGATTTCCTGGATGGCGAGCAGCCAGGCTGGGTCGCGGGGTGGGTTCATGACGGCTTTCTACCAGCGCAGGCGGGCGGGCTCAAGCTTGCCTGGGCTCTGGTCGTTGTACTGAGAATCTGCCTGCCACCCTGCCATGCCCAGCAAGATCAAAAAAATCTCTACGGACGAAGTCATGGTCGGCATGTTCATCCGCGACCTGGATCGGCCGTGGCAGGATACGCCGTTTGCCCTGGAAGGTTTTCTGGTCAAGCAGCCGGAACAGATCCCCAAGATCCGCTTGTACTGCGAATTTGTCTATGTCGACCTGCAGCGCTCGGTGGGGGCGGCGCGCCAGTTCCTTGTCGCTAGTGGAGCTGGGCCCGAGGCCGGGCCGCAAGGTGATGCGCGCGCATTCTTTTCCGCGGGCGGCGAACTGGCGCAGAAGCCGGTGCTGGTGCTAAACGGTGAACGGGTGGTCTCATCGCGCGAACTGGTGCAGGCACAGGGAGTGCAGGGGCGTGTGCGCGCAACCCTGGAAAAAGCATCCCAGCTGGTGCAGTCTGGACAAGAGGTGCCGGCCGAGGAAATCACTCAGGCGGTGGACCAGATGATGGAGAGCATCAACCTCGCGCCCGATGCCATGGTCTGGCTGGTGCGCCTGAAAAGCCGCCATGATTATGCCTACCGGCACAGCATCGCCAGCGCGGTCTACGCCATCGCCTTCGCCCGCCTGCTGGGTTACCCGAAAGCCGATTTGCGTGTCATCGGCATGGCGGCCCTTCTAAAAGATCTGGGCAACCTGCAACTGCCCCCCGCCCTGCTCGCCAAGCAAGCGCCGCTCACGCCCATGGAGCTGGCGGTACTGAAGGGGCATGTCGCCCACAGCGTCAAAATCGTGCGCGCCATCCATGGCTTGCCCCGTACGGTGGCGAATCTCGTTGCCCAGCACCACGAGCGTTATGACGGCAATGGCTACCCCAAAGGCCGCAAGGCGGATGCCATCGACCACCGCGCCGCCCTCATCAGTCTGGCCGACGCCTATAGCGCCCTGACGCTGCCCCGCCCCTACGCGGAAGCCTGTTCCAGTCACGACGCCATCAGCTTGCTGCTGCAGGAAGCCGGCAAGCAGTTCCATCCCGGGCTTGCCGGCCGTTTCAGCCAGTCCATCGGCATCTACCCCGTTGGCGCGTTGGTGGAACTGAGCACGGGCGAGGTCGCCATCGTCGTGGCGCAATACCGCACCCAGCGCCTCCGGCCGCGTCTCATGGTGGTGCTTGACGCCAGCCATCAGAAGCTTGCCCCGCCCATGCTGCTGGATTTGGTGCGCGAGCCATGCGACCCTGCCGGCCAGCCTTACCGCATCCGCCGCGAACTGCCGAGCGGCTGCTACGGCGTCGACGTGCGCGAGTACTACCTGTGACGTCCTCGTTGGCGCACGGCGAGCAAGCTCTGGAGCTGGCGCTGGAGCGGGTGGAAGCCTTCCTCGACGACGCGGGCCCCAGCCTGGCACGCCTCCTGGCCCCGCGCCATGCCGAGTGCCTGCGTGCCGGCCTTGCCCCCTGGCCGCTGGCGCAAGCAGAGGCGCCGATGGCGCGTGCCTGGCTGGAACTTGGGGTGCAGGGCTTTCGTCCCACCGTTTTGGAGGCGGTGCCGTTGCAGCCGGCCCATGCGCAATTTGCGCGTCAGCACCACGACGCCCTCCTGGCGGCCTGGCATCGCTATGCGATGGCGGCGCTGGACGACGCCTGCCCGGCCGCTTTGCTGCTCAAGGCCACTTGTGCCTTCGCCGCCCTGCTGCCGCGTGCCGCCGGGCCGGCCGCGAGGTTGCCGGGATACGGCGATTTCCGCGCCGCCCTGGCGGAGGCGCTGCAAGAGCATGCCGTGGTGGTCGTGGTGAGCCTGCACCTGCGTTATTCGGCCCGCCATTTCGGGGCCCCGGTGCTGGCACTGGGAGAAACGGGCGAGCGCACGCTCAACGAGCGCCTGCAGGGCCTGCTCAAGCCTGGCGACCTGCTTGCCCGGCTCGATGGCGACCATTATGTGCTGGCGCTTTGCGCCCTGCGCGACGAGGCCATGGTCGAAGGGGTGGCGGCGCGCCTGTGCGCGGAACTCGCCCAGGCCTTCGAAGCCGGGGGCGTGGAGGTCGCAGCGGTGCCGCGGTTGGGGCTCGCCTTGGCGCCGCGCCATGCGCGCAGCGCCGACACCCTGCTGCGTTTTGCGCAGGCGGCGGCGCAGCAGGGCGGAGAGGAATCCGGCTTCTGCATTTTCGATCCCATCCGCCATTTGCCCACCCTGCAACACGCCTCCCTCGAAGCGGGCTTGCGGACGGCCCTTGAGGACAACGAGTTGGCGCTCTTTTTCCAGCCTCAGCTGGATTTGGTGAACTGGCGGGTGGACCATGTCGAAGCCTTGCTGCGCTGGCCTGCCCACCCCGCCATCAATCCCGCACTGATGGTCGAGGCGGCCGAGCGCAGCGGCTGCCTCGACCCGCTGACGCGCTGGGTCGTGAATACCGCGCTGCGCCAGCGTCAATTATTTGCGCAGGCGGGCTACAAGCTGGGGGTGAGCGTGAATCTTGCACCCTCCAATCTGGGCGATGTCGAGCTGGCCGATTTCGTCGCTGCGGCGCTGGCGACCTGGGACGCGCAGCCCGACCAGCTTACCCTGGAGATCACGGAGGGCAGCCTGATCACGGAGGCAGTAGCTGTGGAGGAAAACCTGGAGCGCTTGCACGGGCTTGGGGTGCGTCTTTCCATCGACGATTTCGGCACGGGCTATTCCTCGCTGGCGTACCTGAAGCGCTTGCCGGCAGCTGAGCTGAAAATCGACCAGATGTTCGTGCGCGGCATGCTGCAGGATCCCCAGGACCGGCGCATCGTCAAAAGCGTGCTCGAACTGGCGGCCAATTTCGGCCTGGAGGTGGTGGCCGAGGGCGTGGAGGACAGGGCCACCCTCGATGCCCTCGCGCGCCTGGGGTGCCGCCGCGTGCAGGGGCATTGGCTGAGCCCAGGGCTGGAGGGCGAGGCGCTGCTCGCGTGGCTGCGTCATGGCCCGCCCGCGCTCTAGTGGTCTGCTTCCGAAATGGCGTGACCGGATGAAACGGATGGATTTTTTTGCAGGGCTAGGCGCGAGGAGGCGCCATAGCGGGCCCTATGGCAACGACGAGCAACGCCGCCATGCGGAAAAAGACGTCGTTTCATGTTGCGTTATTTGGGAAGCAGACCACTAGAAAGGGCGGGCCACGGTTGGCCGCTCGTTCCAGAGAACGTGTCCGGATGCTGCGTTTTTCCGTTGCGTGGGTGCCGCATGCGCCGCAAAATCGCGTCATGAGTGATCGTCGGCAGCGCCTTGTGACGCACCTCTGCGCTGGCCGTTCCCAGGTGCCTGTCCCGGAATGGCCGGAGCCGGCGGGTTCCTTGCGTGCCACGAGGGGTTTCACGTGAAACTTAGCTGGATTTCCGAGCGTGGACTGGTGGTTCCGCATGACAACCCGGCAGGCCTAGCGCGCCGCGTTCTGCAGGTGGGCTTCCCGGAGGTGGAGGACTGCGCTGCGGCGGAAGGCGGCGTCCTCGTGCATCTTCTGCCTGGGCATGCCCCCGGCGCGGCCCTGCTGAAACTGCTGCAGACCGCGGGCCCAACGGTTGATACGGCCCCTGCCCGGCTGGTGGAAATTCCCGTGCGCTACGGGGGAAGCGATGGGCCCGACTTGGCGGAACTGGCCGCACGCGCGGGTATGACCGAGGGCGCTGCGGTGCGCCTGCACAGCGCGGCCGAGTATCGCGTGCTTTTTCTCGGTTTTCAGCCCGGGTTTGCCTATCTGGCCGGCACCCCTGCAGTTCTGGCGGCGCCGCGCCTGACTACGCCACGCGCGCAGGTGCCGGCCGGCAGCCTGGCGATCGGCGGCCCCTACAGCGGTATTTATCCAGGCGTCTCCCCGGGGGGGTGGCGCATCATAGGCCGCACCGAACGGGTGCTTTTTGACGCAGGGCGCGAACCCGCGGCGTTGCTTGCCCCCGGCGACCGGGTGCGCTTTCTGCCGCTATGACGCCGCCAGCCGGGCTTCGGGCCGCCCTCCGCCGCCTTGCGCGGGCCAGCACGGGTGTCCTGGCCGAGCACATTCCCGGGCGCCCGCGGCGCTTGCTACGATGATCTGCCTGGTGCAGGCCGCCGGGGCGTTCGACGTCGTGCAGGATCTGGGCCGCCCCGGCTATGCGCATCTCGGGGTGTCGCAGGGCGGCGCGGCCGACCCCGGCGCGCTCATCCAGGGCAACCGTCTGGTGGGGAATTCGCTCCCGGCCGCCGGGCTGGAGGTGACCTTGAAGGGGCCCGTGCTGGCCTTTCCGGAAGGAGCTATCGTCGCCCTGACCGGTGCGGACATGGGCGCCGCGCGGGACAGCGGCCTGGCAGCGCCGCGTTACCAGACCCTCTGGCTGCATCCCGGCGAGGTGCTGCGCCTGGGTGCGGCGCGCAGCGGCTGCCGCGCCTATGTCGCGTTCGCTGGCGGTATTGCGACGGAGCCCGTGCTGCAGAGCCGCGCCACCTTCGTGGCGGGCGCATTTGGCGGATTGGGCGGGCGTCCCTTGCGCGCCGGCGACCGCCTGCCCCTCGGGCCGCCGTCCTTTCCGCCGCCGAATGCCAGGCTGCCTCTCCCCGCGCCGGAAAATGTCGCCCGCGTCATTCCGGGGCCGCAGGGGGCGGCGTTTGACGATGCGGCGCTGCTGCATTTTTACGGCGGCGAATTTCGCATCTCGCCGCTGTCGAGCCGCAGCGGCTTGCGTCTGGACGGCCCGCGCCTGGTTGCGCCGGGTGGCGGAGAGGGGCCTTCCCAGGCACTGCTCCCCGGCGCGGTGCAGGTGCCGCCGGACGGCAGGCCCATCGTGCTCGGCTGGGATGGCCCTGTCACCGGCGGCTACCCGGTGATCGCCGGAGTCATCAGCGCCGACCTGCCCCTGCTGGCGCAACTTGCACCCGGCAGCAGGATCTCCTTTCGCGCTGTGACCCTGGAGGAAGCACGCCATGCCTGGCGGGCTCGGCTCGCGCAATGGGAGGCTCAGCTCGAATGGCTCTAGAACTCAATGCCGACATCGGGGAAGGTTGGGATGATGCCCGGCTCCTGCCTTATGTGCAGCGCGCCTCCATTGCCTGCGGTGGTCATGTCGGCGATGCCGCGAGCATGGCGCGGGCGCTCGAGTTATGCGCCAGGCATGGGGTCAAGCCGGGTGCCCATCCGAGTTTTCCCGACCCGGAGAACTTCGGGCGGATGGCGCTGGCCGCCTCCGGCGGGGACATTGAACGCTGGGTGGTTGAGCAGGTTGCCGCGCTGTGGGCGATCGCCGAGGCCATG
>JAJXXS010000286.1 GCA_021780975.1 Pseudomonadota bacterium | reverse complement strand
AGCCGAGCACTTCGCCGTCGGGCAGCGGCCAGTAGGCGTAACCCAGGTCGAGGGTGATGCCGCGCGCCTGCTCCTCCTGCAGGCGGTCGGCGTCGACGCCGGTCAGCGCCTTGATGAGCGCAGTCTTGCCGTGGTCGATGTGGCCGGCGGTGCCGATGATCATGGCAGCTCCAGACGGGCGAGCTGGGCGGCAAAGCCGGCCTCGTCAGTGAGGCAGCGCAGGTCCAGCCACAGGGCGTGGTCGTGCACGCTGCCGATGACCGGCACGGGCAGCGCGCGCAAGGCCTGCTCCAGGCGGGTCAGCGCCGCTCCAGCGCCGCGCCTGGCGCGCGGCTGCGCGACCAGAGCCGTGCTGGGCAACTGCGCCACCGGTAGGGCCCCGCTGCCGATCTGGCTCTGGCAGTTGCGCACCCGCACTTCCCAGGCGTCGCCGCAGGCCGCCTGCAGCGGTGCCGCCAGGCGGTCTGCGCAGGCCAAGATGTCGGCCTGCGGCCGCGTCAGCAGGCGCAGCGTGGGCAGGCGCTCGGCAAGGGTTTCCGGGTGGCGGTAGAGCTGCAGCACGGCTTCCAGCGCAGCGAGGGTTTCCTTGCCCACGCGCAGCGCCCGCTTGAGGGGGTTCTTGCGCAGGCGGGCGATGAGATGCGCGCGCCCCACTAGGATGCCGGCCTGGGGACCGCCCAGCAGCTTGTCGCCGCTGAAGCTGACCAGGTCGACGCCGGCGCGCAGTGACTCCTGTGGCGTCGGTTCGTGCGGCAGGCCGTAGTCTTCCAGCCGCGCCAGGCTGCCTGCGCCGAGGTCCTCGAACACGGCCAGGCCGTGGCGGTGGGCGAGCCCGCACAAGTCGGCGGCGGCGACCGCGGCAGTAAAGCCCTCGATGCGGTAGTTGCTGGCATGCACCTTCATCAAGAGGGCAGTCCTGGGGCCCAGGGCCTCTTCGAAATCGCGCAGGTGGGTGCGGTTGGTGGTGCCCACTTCACGCAGCCTAGCGCCGGCCTGGCGCATGATGTCGGGGATGCGGAAGGCGCCGCCGATTTCCACCAGTTCGCCGCGCGACACCACCACCTCGCGCCGCGGCGCCAGGGTGTTGAGGGCCAGGAACACCGCCGCGGCGTTGTTGTTGACCACGGTGGCGGCCTCGGCTCCGGTGAGTTCGCACAAGAGGTCGTCCACCACGGCGTCGCGTTCGCCGCGTTTGCCGGCGCCCAGGTCGTATTCCAGGTTGCAGGGCAGGCGCAGCGCGGCGGCCATGGCGGCGATGGCTTGCTCGGGCAGCAGGGCGCGCCCCAGGTTGGTGTGCAGCACGGTGCCGGTGAGATTGAACACCGGCTTGAGGCGCGGTGCGCGGGCCTGCGCGAGCAGCGTTTCAATGGCCCGCGCCAGCGCCTCGGGGTGGAATTGCGCGGCATCGCCAGGGCGGTCGCGCAAGACCTGCAGGTGTTCGCGCACGGCGCGCGTGACGGCGGCGCGGCCGTATGCGGGGAAAAGCTCGGCCAGCGCGGGCAGGTGCAACACGCGGTCGACGGAGGGCGGGTGGTCGGCTGGCGGGCCAGGCACGCTGGACGCCGCAGTCGGTAGGGGCATCGTCAGGTGGGGCCGGGGATGAGGAAGTAGTTGAGGCCGCTGCGCTGGTAGCCTTGCTCGTCCAGCAGCAGGTCAAGGGCCAGGCTGGCGAGGTCGTCGGCCACCGGGTCGGCGGCCGGGTCCTTTTCCAGGTAGAGGATTTTCAGGTAGCTGTGGCAGGCGTCGCAGGTTTCCGCCTTGACCGCGGGGGCGCCGCTGGCGATGCCGTAGTAGGCGATGCCCTTGGTGCTGGCGCAGCTGCTGCACTTGATGCGCACCTCGTTCCACTCGCTGCCGCACAGGGCGCAGGACAGGTAGCGCAGGCCGTACTCGCCGCCCACGTGCACCGTGCTGGCGACCGGCGGCGAGCCGCACACCGGGCACAGCGAGGCGGTTTCCAGACGGCCGACCTGATGCGCGCCAAGCTGGGACGCCAGGCGGCGGGCCTGCACCTGCAGGGCGGCGGCGACGAACGGCGCGGCGGCACGGTCGAAGTCGTCGCAGTCCTGGCGCAGCAGCGTGGCGGCCAAGGCCTCCAGGGCGCCGTCGTCCGCGCTTTGCAGGCGCGCGATGGCGGCCTGGGCTGGGGGCGGGGCGGCGTCGTTCACGGCCGCCACGATCTGCTGCAGGGCGACGCGCCACGCCGTCCCGCGCGCCTGAGCGGTGGCGTCGAGCGGCGGCATGGCGTGGGCGCGGCGCTGCGCCAGGAGGTCGGCGCGGGGCAGCGTGAGCGCCGGCATGCGCGTGTAGGCCTCGTGCTGGGCGCGGCTGAGCGCGGCGACGAAGCGCAGATAGTCGGCCAGGGCGTGGCCGGCGGCAAGGCTTTCCAGGCGCGCGGCGCGGTCCGCGAACGCGCTGCCCTCGGGCAGCTTGAGCCAGGGTGCCGGCGGCGCCCCGGCTTCGATTTCACCGGGCTGGAGGATGGGTGTGGGCATGGGCTATTTGCTTATCTCGCGATACCAGGCTGGATGGTGTTTCTTCGCCCAGGCGCGGCTTACGTCTCCGCGGGTCATGGCGCGCACCGTGCCCTTCACCCAGATGGCCGCGTACACGTGCACGAAGATGCCGGCGATGAGCACCCAGGCGGAAAGGCTGTGCGCCACCACCGCCACACGCAGCAGGGCAATGGGGAAATAGGGCGCGAACCAGGGCTGCCAGATGATGATGCCGGAAAGCAGCAGTAGGAAGGTCGTGATCACCATGACCCAGAACAGGGTCTTCTGTCCGGCGTTGTACTTGCCGGTGTCCAGTCCCTCGTCATGATTGTTGAGCACGTCACGGAAGCGTCTCAGCCATTGCCGGTCAGCCGGCGTGTAATGGTTGTGCGACCAGAAGCGCACCATGAGGCCGAGGAAAGACAGGAACATGAGCACACCGAGAAAGGGGTGCAGGATGCGGTCCCAGGTGCCGCCGCCGAAGAAATTGCTGAGAAAGAAAAAGGCCGGATGAAACAGCGCCAGGCCGGAGGCGGCGGCGAGCACGAACAGCAGCGCCACCATCCAGTGATTGGCGCGCTCCTGCGCGCTGTAGCGGGAGATGCGGTCAGCGGCCCTCATGCTCGTCCTCCTTCGCGTCCTCGTCGTCGGCCTCGTTGGGGCCCTTGGTCACGTAATGGATGAAACCGCCCAGAGCGATGACCCCCAGGCCCAGACTCAGGATGGGCTTGGTGACCCCTTTCCACACCGACACCCAGGCACTGATGCCCGGATCCTTGGGCAGGCCTTCGTAAATCTCGGGCTTGTCGCCGTGCGGCAGCACGTACATCACGTGGGTGCCGCCGACACCCTGGGGATCGTACAGGGCGGCCTGGGCATGGCCGCGCGATTTGAGGTCGGCGATGCGCCCCTCGGCGTGATGGGTCATGTCCTCCTTGGTGCCGAACACCAGCGCGCCGGTGGGGCAGGCCTTGATGCAGGCAGGCTCCAGGCCCACCGCCACGCGGTCGGAGCAGAGCGTGCACTTGTAGGCCTTGCCCTCCTTCTTGGACAGGCGCGGGATGTTGAAGGGGCAACCGGTGATGCAATAGCCGCAGCCGATGCAGTGCTCCTCGTGAAAATCGACGATGCCGTTGCCGTACTGCACGATGGCGCCCGGCGAGGGGCAGGCCGTGAGGCAGCCGGGGTCGGCGCAGTGCATGCAGCCGTCCTTGCGGATCAGCCATTCCAGCTTGCCGGCCTCGGGTTCGTACTCGGTGAAGCGCATCACCGTCCACTGGTTGGCATCCAGATCAGGCGGATTGTTGTAGGTGCCGTTGCAGGTGCCGATCTCATCGCGGTAGTCGTTCCATTCCATGCAGGCCGCTTGGCAGGCCTTGCAGCCTATGCACTTGGAAATGTCGATGAGCTTGGCCACCTGGGGCACGGCGCCGCGCACGTCGGGAGGCTGTGTGGTGGTGGCGGAGCGGCGGGTGATGTCGAGGGACTGCGATGCCATGGTTCACCTCACGCTTTCTCGATGTCCACCAGGAAGGACTTGAACTCCGGCGTCTGCACGTTGGCATCGCCCACGTAAGGCGTCAGGGTGTTGGTGATGTAGCCGTTCTTGGCCACGCCCTTGAAGCCCCAGTGGATGGGCACGCCCACGGTGTGCACGGTCTTGCCGTTGACGGTGAGCGGCTTGATGCGCTTGGTGACCACGGCGACGGCCTTGATGAGGCCGCGGTTGCTGCGCACGGTGACGCGGTCGCCGGCCTTGAGTCCTTTCTCCTTGGCCAGAGCCTCGCCAATTTCCACGAACTGCTCCGGCTGCAGGATGGCGTTGATCCTGGCGTGCTTGGTCCAGAAGTGGAAATGCTCGGTGAGCCGGTAGGTGGTGGCGGCGTAGGGAAAATCCTTGGCCGTGCCGAAGGCTTCCAGGTCATCCTTGAACACGCGCGCGGCAGGATTGCTGATCACCTTGGGATGCAGCGGGTTGGTGTCGATGGGCGTCTCGAAGGGCTCGTAATGCTCTGGGAAGGGCCCGTCGATAACCTTGTCCAAGGTGAAGAAACGCGCCACCCCTTCCGGCTGCATGATGAAGGGCCCCATGTCCTGGTCGGGCGCGGAGTCGGGCTTGAAGTCGGGGACGTCGAAGCCCACCCACTTGCTGCCGTTCCAGTGGATGACGTCGCGCTGCGGATCCCAGGGCTTGCCGGCCGGGTCGCAGGAGGCGCGGTTGTAGAGGATGCGGCGGTTGGCCGGCCACGCGAAAGCCCAGCCGAGGGTCTCGCCCAGGCCCGAGGGGTCGGCGCTGTCGCGCCGCGCCATCAGGTTGCCCTTCTCCGTCCAGGCACCCGAGAAAATCCAGCAGCCGCAGGCAGTGCTGCCGTCGTCCTTCAGTTGGGCGAAGCTGTCCAGCTGCTGGCCCGCCTTGAGCACTATTTTGCTGGCGTCTGCGGGATCGGCGAGATCGGCCAGGGCGCGGCCATTGTATTCCCTGGCCAGTTCCTCGGGGTGCGGCGCCGCGGGGATGGCGTAGTGCCAGGTCATGTTGACGATGGGATCGGGGAAGGCGCCGCCCTCCTTGCGATACAACTCGCGCAGCTTGAGGAAGATGCCCGCCACGATCTCCGGGTCGCCCTTGGCCTCGCCCGGCGGGTCGGCGCCCTGGTAGTGCCATTGCAGCCAGCGGCTGCTGTTGGTCAGCGAGCCGTTCTCCTCGGCGAAGCAGGTAGAGGGCAGGCGGAAAACCTCGGTCTGGATGCTGGCCGGGTCGACGTCGTTGTAGGGGCCGAAGTTCTGCCAGAACTCGGAGGTCTCCGTCGCCAGCGGGTCGATGACCACCAGGTATTTGAGCTTGGCCAGCCCGCCGCCGATCTTGGCCTTGTTGGGGAAGGAGGCCAGCGGGTTGAAGCCCTGGCAGAAATAGCCATTCATCTTGCCCTGGTGCATCAGCTCGAACACCTGCAGGACGTCGTAAATTTTGTCGAGCTTGGGCAGGTAGTCGTAGGCGAAGTTGTTGTCCTTGGTCGCGGCGTCGCCATACCATGCCTTCATCAGGCTGACGTGGAACTTGGGATAGTTCTGCCAATAGGACAGCTGGCCGGGGCGCAGGGGCTTGAGCGCACGCACCTCCAGGTATTTCTGGAAGTCGGTCTCCTTCTCCATCGGCAGGGTCATGTAGCCCGGCAGCAGGTTGGACAGCAGCCCCAGGTCGGTAAGGCCCTGGATGTTGGAGTGTCCCCGCAGTGCGTTGACTCCGCCACCCGCCATGCCGACGTTGCCCAGCAGCAGCTGCACCATGGCCGCGGTGCGGATCATCTGCGTGCCGACCGAATGCTGGGTCCAGCCCAGGGCATACATGATGGTCATGGTTTGGGTGGGTGCCGAGGTCGCGGAGATCATCTCGCACACGTGCAGGAATTGATCCTGCGGGGTGCCGCAGATGTTGCTGACCACTTCCGGCGTGTAGCGGGCGTAGTGGGCCTTCATGAGGTTCATCACGCAGCGCGGGTCGCTCATGGTTTCGTCCACTTGGACGTAGCCGTCCGGCCCTTTGACATAGGACCAGCTGCTCTTGTCATAGGCGCGCTTTGCCGCATCGTAGCCGCTGAAGAGACCGTCCGCGAAGCCGTAGGCGGTGTCCACCAGATATCCCGCGTTGGTGTAGGCCTTCACATACTCGTGGTTGATCTTGTCGTGGGACAGCAGGTAGTTGATGAGGCCGCCGAGAAAGGCGATGTCGGTGCCCGTGCGGATGGGCGCGTAGTAGTCCGCCATGGCGGCCGAGCGGTTGAAGCGCGGGTCCACCACGATGAGCTTGGCGCCCTTGTGGGCCTTGG
>JAJXXS010000378.1 GCA_021780975.1 Pseudomonadota bacterium | reverse complement strand
CGACACAGGCCTGTCGCAGAAGCTCGCCGTCGTGGAACTCTCGCTCAGCGTCGTATTCTTTGGCGCCAGCGTGGCCTACGCCTGGCTCTCCGCGCCATCGCGCAATCGCCCCTGATCCCCTGGGCGTGCCAGCATGGCACCCCACTCTGCCCTGTCTCAGTAGAGCTTGATCTCGGTCCACAGACGGTTCAGCAACTGGCGCTGGCGCCGAGTGAGATCCCTCAGCTGTTCCAGACGCGCAAGCGTCTGGCGGTCCGGGAAGATCGCTGCTGTCGCTGCAATCGCCGGTTTGATGTATGGCAGCGCCGCGACATTCGGGTTGCCCGACCCGATCAGGTTGGTGAGTTCGGCAGAATTGCTTCCGGCCAGCATGAAATTGACGAAGCGGTAGGCCAGGTCAGGACGCGGGGCATGCCTGGGAATTACCATGCTGTCGAGCGACAAAACCGCTCCTTGCTCAGGAATGACGGACCCTATGGTGAAATTCTTGCCTGCCTTGCGGGCTTCCAACCCAGCCTGAAAAAAGTCGTTGGAATAGCCCTGGGCCAGCCAGATGTCGCCCGCGGCGATGAGCCTGATATAGCTGGTGTTGTTGAAAGCCGCCCAGTATTTCTTGGCCCGCATGATGACCCCGGCCGCCTCGCGCCAGTGCGTCTCGTTGGGGTCGTTCACTGAATAGCCTAGATACAGGAGGGCTGCCGCCATCAATTCGCGGGGATCATCCAGCACCGTCACCCGCCCCTTCAGCTTGCGCAGGTAGCGCGGCTCGAAAATTGCCGCCCAGGTATTAGTGGGAATGCCAAGCTGATGCAGCTTCTGCTCGTTATAACCTATCAGGGTGACGGTATACGCATACGGCACGGAATAGACATTGCCGGGATCAAAAAAGCGATCGAGATAGGCGGCCCCGATGTTGCCCAGATTTGGCAGCTTGCGCTTGTCCAGAGGCAGCAAGGCGTGCTGCTTGATCAGCGACTCAACGGCATTCCCTGTCGGCACGAGCAGGTCGTAACCGGTCGCGCCCGCGGCAATTTTGGCCAGGAGCTCCTCGTTCGATCCATAGGTATCGTAAGACACCCGGCATTTGCATTCCGTCTCGAACCGCTCCAGGGTTTCCGGCGCGATGTAGTTGTTCCAGTTGTATATGCGCAGCACATCGGCTGCCGTTGCCGCGCAAGAAAACAGTGCGAGCATGGCGAGCAGGATGACCTTCGTCGGCGCACTCACGGCTTGCCGCTCGGAATTTGTGGGGAAAGCCTGGCGATGGCGAGCACAAGGAGCATGGTCAACACCATCAACAGCGTCGAAACCGCATTGATCTCGGGTGTGACGGTTACCTTGATCATGGTGTAGATCTTCAGCGGCAGCGTGGTCGTCCCCACCCCTGCGGTGAAGAAGGTGATCACAAAATCGTCAATCGACATGGTGAAGGCGAGCAGAGCGCCGGCGATGATCCCAGGCGCCATGAGCGGCAGTGTGACGAAGCGGAAGCTTCCCCAGGCAGTCGCTCCCAGATCGCGCGCCGCTTCCACCAGCGACTCGTCCATGCCGCTCAAGCGCGCGCGTATGACAACCGCCACATAGGAAATGCAGAACGCCACGTGCGCCAGGATGACGGACAGCATTCCCAGCGTGAGATTAAGCAGCACGAAAAAAACCAGCAGGCTTACCCCCCAGAGTATGTCGGGTATGGCCAGGGGCGTGACTATGAGAACCGGGAGCAGGCGCAAGCGGAATTTGTGCAAGGCCAGTCCCGCCAGGGTGCCGAAAACGGTCGCACTTACGCTGGCCACCAGGCCTATGACGAGCGAATTCCAGGCCGCCCGCATCATTTCCGCATCCGCGAACAAGACCTGGTACCAGTGCAGCGTGAAGCCCGTCCACTCCGCGCCCAACCTGGACTGGTTAAAGGAATAGGCGACCACGACCACGAGCGGCAGATACAAAAAGAGATACACCCCTGCCGCCGCGCAGAGCAGCCGGCGCGACCTTTGGCTAGACACCGGCCCCCACCTTGCGCCGTGCCAGCCAGGCGGCCAACCCCGTGACGACCAGGGCCAGCAAGGTGAGCATGATCGACAAGGCGCTGCCGAAGGGCCAGTCGCGCGCTTCGAGAAACTGCATCTTGATGACATTGCCGATCATGATGCCGCGCGTTCCCCCCAAGATATCAGGCACCGCGAAGGCCCCCAGCGCAGGGATGAACACGAGCGCCGATCCGGCCATGACACCCGGCAACGAAAGCGGGAAGGTGATGCGCCAGAAGCGCTGCCAGGAGCCAGCCCCCAGATCCCTGGCGGCATCCAGAAGATCCGGGTCATGTTTTTCCAGATTGGCGTAGAGCGGAAGAACCATGAAGGGCAGATAGATGTACACCATGCCCACCAGGACGGCAAAGGGCGAGAAAAGCAGGCTGACGGGCGTCAGCCCTACCCAATCCAGAAGGGCGTTCAATATCCGCGCAAGCGCCGCCTGTGGGCCGAGGATGATCATCAGCGCATAGATGCGGATGAGAAAGTTGGTCCAGAAGGGAACGATCACCATGAGCAGCAGGAGATTGCGGTATTTGCCTGCGCTCCTGGCAATCACGAGCGCCAGAGGATAGGCGGCCAGCAGGCAGCTGGCGGTGGTCAGCCCCGCATACCCCAAGGATCTGGCGAACAGGACGAGAAAGAGCCTGGAGGTGAATATATCCCGGTAATTGTCGAACGTAAGATCAAAGTGGATCCCTTGCGCGTCCCGTACCCAAAAGGAGGACAGGCCCCCCTCCTCGCCGGGCCAGGCAAACGACGATGCCACCATGATGAGCGTCGGCACAAGGAAAAACGCGATCAGATAAGCCTGCGGCGGCCAGACCAGCAAGCGCCGCACACCCCGAGCCTGCTCAACGCCCAAGGAGGATTTTCCGAAACCGGCGGGCACTCGCCGGCGGATATTCGAAGGAGTCAGGATCGTCTCCACGCCGCTTCACAGGGCGTTCCCTAACCATCGTGGATAAAGCGCCCGGCATCGTATCCCCAGGACAGGTAGATCTGGTCGCCAGGAGCGAACAATCTTGCGCCACGCGCCGTCGAGTTCGGCAACAGCGCCTCGACCAGGACAGCGTTGCCGATTTCCACTTTATAGACTGTCACATCACCGAGATACATCTGGCCGCGTATCGTACCCAAGAAATGGCTTGCCTCCCCACCTGACGAGGGGGCGCGGTCGAGTTGTATTTTCTCCGGGCGCAGAGCGAGTACGCCGCGATCCCCCTGCTGGCAGGGCCGGCTGCTCCAGGCCCGGACGGTTCCCAGACCTGCCACGTTTAACGTGACTCTTTCGCCGTCCAGGGCCATGACGCGAGCGTCCAGAAGATTGCAGGTGCCAATGAAATCGGCGACGAAGCGGTTTGCAGGAAACTCGTACACCTCATCCGGCGTGCCGATCTGGGAGACCCTGCCTTCGTTCATGACCGCAATCCGGTGGGATAACGCCAACGCCTCGCCCTGGTCATGGGTGACATAGACAAAGGTGATGCCGACGTCCTTCTGCAGGCTGATGAGTTCGCTCTGCATCTGCTCGCGCAGTTTGAGATCGAGCGCTGCCAGTGGCTCGTCGAGCAGCAGCAGGCGCGGGCGGTCTATCAGCGCCCTGGCAAGGGCCACACGCTGTTTCTGCCCGCCCGACAACGCGTTCGGGTAGCGCGTGCCCATGTCCTGGAGCCTGACCTCCCCCAAGGCCGCCGCCACCCGCGCCGCGAGTTTCCGCTCGTCCACCTTGGCCATGCGCAGGGGAAAGGCGATGTTGTCGGCCACGGTCATGTGGGGAAACAGCGCATAGCTCTGAAACACGGTATGAAAGGGGCGGCGTTCCGGCGGAGTGGCTGCTAAATCCACCCCGTCGAGCAAGATCTGGCCGGCGTCGGGCACGTCAAATCCTGCGATCATCCGCAGCAAGGTGGTCTTGCCGCAGCCCGAGGGGCCGAGCAGGGTAAAAAATTCGCCTGGCTGGATTTCCAGGCTTGCATCGCTGACCGCAGCCAGGCCACCAAAGCGCTTGGTGACATGGCGGATCTCAAGTAGGGCCACGGCGCTCTGCGACGGAGCAGGCGGCGCTTAGCCTGAAGCGAAGCAGGCGCCACGGCGCGATGCCGCGCCGCGTGCAGAGATGTCAGCGAGCGGCAAGACGCCGCCGCGCTCGATAACCGGCGGCCGTTACGCAGGCCACCGTCGGCACTGGCGGCCTTGCGCTCGCCGGCTTACATCCTGATCTCGGTCCAGCCTTCATGATCGCGCTTGACGATCTCGCCGATGGCGCCAGGCACCACCGTCACTCCCTCGGCGAGGTTGGCCTTGGTGAGATGCAACGCCTTCATGGTATTGCCGCAGGCGGAGAATTCCACGCCGTAGCTGGCGAGGCTCTGGATGTCGGAAGCATAAGGGGATTTCTTCAGCAGAAATTTGATGCCGGGGCCCCAGGCCACCACCTCGACCTTGGCATTGTCCATGCCCACAACATGCATGATCTGGTTGGTCGTGGCGATAGTGGTATGCCAGACTTCCGGGCTGGAGCTGTCGACTTCCAGCAGAACCTTCATGGGTCCCTTGGCGGCGGGGGCTGCAGGCACGTCAGCCGCCTTGACCTGAAAAGCCATGGCCGCGGCCATGGAAAGAAACACAACACGGGATAAAAATTTCTGCATAGTTGCTGTCCTTGTTGATTGGTGGTTAGACAATGCCCCGCAGCGCGCCGCATGACGCCCGGGGGGGATCAAGCGCGGGTGGCGTCTCCTCCCCCGCTGCGACATGGTCATGGTTTTGGCAGCCTTTGGCAATGGTGCAGGAGAACGACACGCGACCGCATTCCAGGGGCAGGCAGCCCAGTTGCGCCTGTCCCTGCCTCCTTTCGCCGTCAGCCCTCCAGCAATGAACGCAGCATCCAGGCGGTTTTTTCATGGATGTCCAGGCGCTGCGTCAACAGGTCCGCAGTAGGCTGGTCGTTGGCGCGATCCGCCACAGTGAACACCTGGCGCGCTGTCTTGGCCACGGCCTCGTGGCCCTGCACCAGGATGCGTATCATGTCCTGCGCCTTGGGCGGCGTGGAAGGCACGTCCTCGATGCTGGTGCGGGCGCCGAAATCCTTGTAGGAGCCGGGCACTGCGAAGCCCAGGGCACGGATGCGCTCGGCGATCGGATCGACGGCATTCCACAGTTCGGTGTATTGCGTCATGAACATCAGGTGCAGGGTGTTGAACATGGGCCCGGTGACGTTCCAGTGGAAATTGTGGGTGGTGAGATAGAGCGTGTAGGTGTCGGCCAGCAGCGCGCTGAGCTGGCTGGCGATGGCTTCGCGATCCTTGTCGGCAATGCCGATGTGTATCGGTGAGGACGAAGCCAACAAGGTCTTGGCATTGCTTTTCTTGCTCACGGAAATCTCCTAGGGTTGAAAAAATCGCCAACTGCTCCGCGTCTATTGCCAGGCATCCCTGGCGTTTCTTATCGAGCCGACTCGTTACTATGGTAGCGAACCGCCGGGCCTCGGCCAACCTCGGCGGCACCAGCCCGCGGGGCAGCGTTTCCCTAGCGCGGCGGCTGTGGCTGGCGCGCCGTTTCCAACGCATGCAGCCAAGCAAGCTCTTCGGCGCGAAATCCCGCGCGGGTTCTTGCCGCCCAGTTGAAAGGCGGCCTGAGCGGAGGGGCGTCATATTGCTTGATGAGTTGGCGAAACGTCTCCAGCGGCTCCAGGCCGCGCTCCTCGCAGAGATGGAAATACCAGCGGTTGCCGATGGCCACATGGCCCACCTCGTCGCGCTCGATCACATCCAGGATGGCCGCTGCCTGCGCGTCACCGATGTCCAGCAGTTTCGCGCGTATCGCCGGCGTCGCGTCCAGGCCGCGGGCTTCCAGCACGCGCGGCACCAGCGCCATGCGCACCAGGGCATCGTGGGCGGTCTTCACGGCCATCTCCCACAAGCCATCGTGAGCGGGGAAATCGCCGTAGTCATAGCCCAGACTTTGCAGATGCGCGCGCAGCAGAGAGAAATGCCTAGCCTCCTCGGCCGCGACCTGCAGCCAGTCGCCGTAGTACGCGTGCGGCAGGTCGCGAAAGCGGTAAGCGGCGTCGAGGGCCAGGTTGATGGCGTTGAACTCGATGTGGGCCAGGGCATGCAGCAGGGCCGCATGCCCGGGGCGGCTGCGCGGATTGCGCCGGGGAACCTCCTGCGGCGCCACCAGCAGCGGGCGCTCGGGCCGGCCCGGCGTGGGCAAGGACTCGGGCGCGCCGCCGTCCTGCGCAGCGAGCTCACCGCTGCACCAGGCCTGGTGCAGCGCCTCTGCCTGG
>JAJXXS010000177.1 GCA_021780975.1 Pseudomonadota bacterium | reverse complement strand
GGAAGCTGGAACTGCCCTTCGCCATGCCCGGGCTGTTGTGGAACACGATGATGTCCCTTTCGGGCGGCTGGTTTTTCGTCGTGGCAGCGGAAGCGGTCACCGTTCACGGCCAGCAGGTCGCCGTGCCTGGCATCGGCTCCTATATTGCCCTGGCCATCCAAGACAGGGATCTGCACGCGATCTACTGGGCGATCGGCGTCATGCTGGGGGTGATCTTCCTGTACGACTGGCTGATCTTCCGACCTTTCGTGGCGTGGTCGGACAAATTCCGCATGGACAACACGACAGGGGCTGAAGCGCCGCAATCCTGGGTGCGCAATTTCCTCCAGCGCACGCGCCTCATCCGCCACGTCTTGAAGCTCCCCGCCCTGTTGTGGGAATGGTCGGTGCGGCTCATGCCTGCGGCGCCCACGGCGCGCAAGGCCCAGCATCCCCGGCGCCAGCGCTGGCTGGACCGGGCTTTCGCGCTCGCCCTGGCACTCGTGGCACTCTGGGCCTTGCAGCGTCTGTACACCTTGGTGCCGCGGGAATTCGGCTGGGGGGAGGTGGCGCATGTGTTTTACCTCGGCTTCCTCACCGGCCTGAAAGTCTTCGTCCTGGTGGGTCTTTCCGCCCTGCTCTGGGTTCCGGTCGGTGTCTGGATCGGGCTGCACCCGGCCTGGGCGCGCCGCGTCCAGCCGCTTGCCCAATTCCTTGCCGCGTTTCCTGCCAACCTGCTGTTTCCCCTGGTGGTGGTGCTGATTGTGCGCCTGCATCTGAATGTGGACATCTGGACCAGCCCGCTCATGATTCTGGGCAGCCAGTGGTATCTGCTGTTCAGCGTCATCGGCGGCGCCACGACACTGCCCAACGATCTGCGCGAAGCGGCGCGCAATCTCGGCCTGACAGGCTGGCTCAAGTGGCGGCGCCTCTATCTGCCGGGAATATTCCCCGCCTTCGTCACCGGCGCGATCACGGCCTCGGGCGGGGCCTGGAACGCCAGCATCGTCGCCGAAGTCGTGCAATGGGGACCCTATCACCTGACCGCCAACGGGCTGGGCGCTTACATCAGTGAGGCCACCGCGACAGGCAACATGCATGCCGTGGCGCTGGGCGTAGGCGTGATGGCTCTCTACGTCACTGCCGCCAACCGCCTTTTTTGGCGCCGTTTGTATACCCTGGCGGAAGACCGCATCCGTCTCAACTGAATCCGGCATAGGGCACCATGAGCACCGAAATCTTCACGCTGCAGAACGTCCGCAAGGATTTCAGCAATGCCGATGGCGAGGCCCTCAATATCCTGGGCGATGTGAACCTGTGTCTGGCAGAAGGCGAGATTCTCACCCTCCTGGGACGCTCTGGCTCGGGAAAATCCACCTTGCTGCGCATCATGGCCGGCCTCATGGATGCCTCAGGTGGCAGCATTCTCTACCGAGGCCATCCCATCTTCGGACCAGTGCCCAATCTGGCCATGGTCTTCCAGAGCTTCGCCCTCTTCCCCTGGCTGACCGTGCTGGAAAACGTCGAACTGGGTCTCGAAGCCCGCAAGGTTCCGAAAGCGGAGCGGCGGAAACGCGCCCTCGCCGCCATCGATCTTATCGGCCTCGACGGCTACGAGTCAGCCTACCCACGCGAGTTGTCCGGCGGCATGCGCCAGCGCGTCGGCTTTGCCCGCGCCCTTGTGATCGATCCCGACGTCCTTCTCATGGATGAGCCTTTCTCGGCCCTGGATGTGCTGACGGCGGAAACCTTGCGCAACGATCTGCTCGATTTGTGGATGGAGGGAGCCACCTCGCTCAAGGGCATCCTGCTGGTATCCCATAACATCGAGGAGGCCATCCTGATGGCCGACCGCATCGTCATCTTCGGCTCCAACCCCGGCCGTGTCAGGGCCGAGATCCCGGTGCGCCTGGCGCGCCCGCGCGATCGCCAATCGCCCGAATTCCGCGAACTGGTGGAGGAAATCTACGCCATCATGACCGCCCGCCCACTGCCGCGCGCCGACACCCGCCGCGAGGCAGTGGGCCTGGGTTACCACCTGCCCAACGTTTCGGTCAACCGCCTCGTCGGCCTCATGGAGGCCCTGGTGGAGAAGGAAACCCCCGAAACCCCGCGCATCAGCCTCGCTGAGCTGGCCGAAGACATGCACTTTTCCGTGGACGACCTCTTTCCCCTCCTCGAGTCCCTGGAACTGCTTGGCTTTGCCCAGGTGGCCGAAGGGGAGGTGGAACTGAACGCCTCCGGCAGAACCTTCGTCGCCGGCGATCTGCAGGATCGCAAGACCCAGTTCGCGCGCCATTTCCTCGAGCGCGTGGCACTCGCCGCGCATATCCGCCGTGTGCTCGACGAGCGCCCCAGCCACCGCGCACCGGCAAATCGCTTCCTCAATGAACTGGAGGACAACCTGAGCGAAGACGAGGCGGAACGCGTGCTCGCAACCGCCATCGCCTGGGGCCGCTACGCCGAGGTGTTCGCCTACGACGACAATGCCGAAGTCCTGAGCCTGGAGAACCCCGGCTCAGACGGCGCTGCTTGAGCCGGGGCGCGCGCAGCCGCGGGCCGCGCCCAGCACGGTCCCGCCCCTGACGGACAGGCCGTCTAGACGGCCGCGGGCTCGTCGGCGAACTGCAGGCGGATCTCGCCGGCCTCGTCGACGTCCACCGTCACTTCGCCGCCCTCCGCCAAGCGCCCGAACAGCAGTTCGTCCGCCAAGGCGCGGCGGATGCTGTCCTGGATGAGGCGCGCCATGGGACGTGCCCCCATGAGCGGATCGAAGCCGTTCTTCGCCAGGTGCTGGCGCAACGCCTCGGTGAAATGGATCTCCACCTTCTTCTCCTGCAACTGGTCTTCCAGCTGCATCAGGAACTTGTCCACCACGCGCAGGATGATGGCTTCGTCCAGGGCGGCGAAGGGAATGATGGCGTCCAGGCGGTTGCGAAACTCGGGCGTGAACATGCGTTTGATCTCGCCCATCTCATCACCCGCCTCGCGGGTCTGGGTGAAGCCGATGGCCGAGCGTTGCAGCATTTCCGCCCCGGCATTGGTGGTCATGATGATGATGACGTTGCGGAAATCCGCCTTGCGCCCGTTGGTATCGGTCAGCGTGCCGTGGTCCATCACCTGCAGCAGCACGTTGAAGATGTCGGGATGGGCCTTTTCAATTTCATCCAGCAGCAGCACCGCATAGGGATGCTTGTTGATCGCTTCGGTCAACAAGCCGCCCTGGTCGAAACCGACATAGCCAGGGGGCGCGCCGATGAGGCGCGATACGGCATGGCGCTCCATGTATTCGGACATGTCGAAGCGGATCAACTCGATACCCAGGGTGTAGGCGAGCTGGCGCGCCACCTCGGTCTTGCCCACCCCGGTCGGGCCGGAGAACAGGAAGGAGCCGATGGGCTTCTGCGGATTGCCCAGCCCGCTGCGGGACATCTTGATGGCGGCCGCCAGCGCGTCGATGGCCTTGTCCTGCCCGAACACCACGGCCTTGAGGTCGCGATCCAGGCTCTTGAGCGCTGCCTTGTCGTCCACCGACACCGTCTTGGAGGGAATGCGCGCGATTTTGGCGATGATCTCCTCGATCTCCTTGGGCGTGATGACTTTCTTCTGCCGGCTCTTGGGCAGGATGCGCTGGGCGGCACCGGCTTCATCGATGACATCGATGGCCTTGTCGGGCAGATGACGGTCGCCGATGTAGCGCGCCGACAGCTGCGCCGCCGTGGTGAGCGCCGCCGCCGTGTACTTGACGCCGTGGTGGTCCTCGAAGCGGCTCTTGAGGCCCCGCAGGATGGCGACGGTCTCGTCCACCGAGGGCTCGTTCACGTCGATCTTCTGGAAGCGCCGCGACAGGGCATGATCCTTCTCGAAGATGCCGCGATACTCGTTGTAAGTGGTGGCGCCGATGCAGCGCAGCTGGCCGGAGCTCAGGGCCGGTTTGAGCAGGTTGGAGGCATCCAAGGTTCCACCCGAAGCCGCACCCGCTCCGATCAGGGTATGGATCTCGTCGATGAAGAGGATCGCGTTGGGGTTTTCGGTGAGCTGCTTCAGCACCCCCTTCAAGCGCTGCTCGAAATCGCCGCGGTATTTGGTGCCCGCCAAAAGCGCGCCCATGTCCAGGGCATAGACCATGCTCTGCGCCAGGATCTCGGGCACCTCGCCTTCGACGATGCGGCGCGCCAAGCCTTCCGCTATCGCGGTCTTGCCGACCCCGGCCTCACCCACGAGCAGGGGATTGTTCTTGCGCCTGCGGCATAGGGTCTGCACCACGCGCTCCAGTTCCGTGTCCCTGCCGATCAGGGGGTCGATCTTCCCCGCCAGGGCCTGCGCATTGAGGTTGGTGGTAAAGCTGTCGAGCGGGGTATTGGCCGGCGCCTCGGCACTGGCCTCGGCATTTTCCTCGCCGCGCGGGGCGCCGGGCTGGGCCACTTTGGAAATGCCGTGGGAAATGAAATTCACCACATCCAGCCGCGTGATGCCCTGTTTTTCAAGGAAGAAGGCGGCATGGGAATCCTTTTCGCCGAAGATGGCCACCAGCACGTTCGCGCCGGTGACTTCCTTTTTGCCGGAAGACTGCACATGGAGAATGGCGCGCTGGATCACGCGCTGGAAACCCAAGGTCGGCTGCGTGTCGACCTCGCCCTCTCCCCCTACCACCGGGGTATGCGCCTCCACATGCTCGGCGAGGTTCTTGCGCAGGCCGCCGACATCCGCCCCACAGGCCTTCAGCACCTCTGCGGCCGCGGGATTGTCCAGCAGCGCCAAGAGCAGATGCTCCACGGTGATGAATTCATGACGCTTCTGGCGCGCATCCATGAAGGCCATGTGCAGGGTCACTTCCAGTTCCTGTGCGATCATTTAAGTTGCCTCAACTTTCTTCCATGGTGCACTGCAGAGGATGCTGGTGCGCCCGTGCATACTGCAAGACCTGTTCCACCTTGGTATTGGCGATATCGCGCGGATATACACCGCACACGCCCACGCCCTCAGTATGCACTTTGAGCATGATCCGGGTGGCCTGTTCGTGGTCCATGGCAAAAAATTTCTGTAGTACCTTGACAACGAACTCCATCGGCGTGAAATCGTCGTTCAGCAGGATGACCCGATAAAGTGGCGGCGGCTTGATCCGGGTCTGTTCCGGCGCCAGGAGCCCGCCTTCATCATGCTTTTCCGCCATGGTCCGCTCGTGTGTTCGACGCAGCTATATTTGATGAGAGTGGCAGATTTTTCAACCCCTGCCCATAAAAGGTTTTGCTGCACGCGCAAAGACGTTTATGCAGACGGGTTCCCAGCCAGCCGCGACGCTGACATCACCCCGGGCCATCGCTTCCATGATAGCCAGCACGAATCGTGCCGCCAGCTAAGCCCATGGGGCCGGCGGCCATGCGCGGCTCCGGCGACATCCCTTGGCACCTCTCCGGCAGCGCGCATGCATGAACCCTGATGGCCGCGCCGCCTTTTGCAAAACTTGACGCACACAACTGGCGTTTTCCGCTATGGTGACGGCTTCGCCGGGCAGGTCGCCCTGTTTCTTTGACCCCGTCGCAGCACACACATGGCATCAGAACAAGAACCCCGGAACCGGCGGCCCTCCTGGCGCGCCAAGCTGATCATTCTCCTCGCTGCCGTACTGCTCGTGACGCTCGCGCTCTGGCGCGGCCATGGCGGCAAGCCGCAGCGCGCGCCCATGGGGGCCATGGCCGTGCCGGTGCTCGCCCAGGCGGCCACCCGCGCCGACGTGCCTGAGTACATCAATGCCCTGGGCACCGTCACGCCGCTGGAAAGCGTGACCGTGCAGTCCCAGGTAAGCGGGGTGCTGCAGCGGCTTTATTTCCGGGAAGGACAAGCGGTCAAGCGTGGCCAGGTGCTGGCGCAGATCGACCCGCGCCCATTCGAAATCCAGCTCGCCCAGGCCGCAGCGCAGCAGGCCAAAGACGCGGCACTGCTCGCCAATGCCGAACTGGACCTCAAGCGCTACCAGACGCTCTCTGCGCAAAATTCCATCCCGCAGCAGCAACTCGCCACGCAACAAGCCCTGGTGCGGCAGTACCAGGCGGCCGTCGCCGGTGACCGCGCCCAGGTCGCCACGGCGCGCCTGCAGATCAGCTACAGCCGTATCACGGCCCCGCTCTCCGGGCGGGTCGGGCTGCGCCAGGTGGACCCGGGAAATCTGGTGCAAAGCGGCACCGCCACAGCCGGCGGCCTGGTGAGCATCACCCGCATGCAGCCCATTTCCGTCGTTTTCAGCATCGCCGAAAACCAATTGCCGGAAGTCTGGCGCGACTACCAAAGCGGCAAAATCTTGCCGGTCTCGGCTTACAGCGGCGACATGAAACGGCCGCTCGCACAGGGTG
>JAJXXS010000064.1 GCA_021780975.1 Pseudomonadota bacterium | reverse complement strand
GGGACGGTCCTCGTCGGAGACGATGCGCTTGAGCCAGTCCATGTCGCGGAACAGCAGGGTGGCGCGCTTGTAGGTGGCGAAGCGCCGCGCGAAGCCGATGGTGAGCACCTTGGGATCAAGGGGGTTGGCGAGACGCAAGATGCGGTCGAGGTGGGCCTCGGAGGCATGATTGCGCAGCGTCTGCCGGGACAGGCGGTGACGCACCGTGAAAAGCATCTGCGCCTTGAGGCCGCGCCGGACGGTCCAGAACAGGTGGTCCGGTATCTCGTCGATGCGGGTTTCCCAATAGCGCGTGTCCGCCAGGCGGTGACGCCAGTCGTAGCCCAGGCGCTCGTCGAACATCTCCATCCATTCCTGCGCCAGGAAGGTGGCCAGATGCACGCCGTTGGTGACATGCCCCATGGGGTTTTCCTCTGCCTCGATCTGCGGCCAGGCATCGGCGCAGATGCGCGAGGACACCTCGCCGTGGATCTTGGACACGCCGTTGTGGTGGCGCGAACCGTGCAGGGCCAGGGCGGTCATGTTGAATTCCGGGCTGTCCTTGGCGCGCCCCAGCGTCTTCAACGCCTCCATGTCTATGCCCGCATTGCGGCAGTAGTCCTGGAAATAGCGGTCTATCATGTCCATGCCGAAATGATCGTGCCCGGCGGGCACCGGCGTGTGGGTGGTGAAGACCATGTCGACCGCGGCGGCTTCCAGGGCGCTTTCGAAATCGAGCCCGGCCTCCTTCATCATGACGCGCATGCGCTCCAGCACGAGGAAGGCGGCATGGCCTTCGTTCATGTGCCAGATGGTCGGCTTCACGCCCATGGCGGCAAGCGCACGCGGGCCGCCGACACCGAGCACGATCTCCTGGCGGATGCGGGTTTCGCGGTCGCCGCCGTAGAGGCGGTGGGTGATGTCGCGATCCTCCGGCGGGTTCTCCTCGATGTCGGTGTCCAGCAGCGTCAGCCACACGTGGCCCACGCGCGCCAGCCAGACCTTCGCCCAAACCGTGCGCCCCGCCATTTCCACCGGCACCTTGAGCTCGTGGCCGTCGTCGCCTAGCGCAGGGGTGACCGGCAGGGTGGAGAAATCCGAGTCGGTGTAACTCGCGATCTGGCGGCCGTCGCGGTCTATGGTCTGGGAAAAATAGCCCTGCCGATAGAGCAGGCCGACGCCCACGAAGGGCAGGCGCGCGTCGGACGCCGCCTTGCAATGGTCGCCGGCGAGGATGCCCAGACCGCCGGAATAGATGGGAAAGCTTTCGTGGAAGCCGAACTCGGCGCAGAAATAGGCCACCATGTCCGTCTGCTTCAGATGCTGCGGCTGGTCGCGGCGCAGCGGCTCGTTGTGATAGGTGTCGTAAGCCGAGAGCACGCGGTTGTAGCTGGCGAGAAACACGTGGTCCTCGGCCGCATCGATCAGGCGCTGCTCGTCCAGGCGCTGCAGAAAGGCCCGCGGATTGTGCCCGGTGCTTTCCCACAGCCCCGAGTGCAGGCGCGCGAACAGGGTGCGCGTGGGCTTGTCCCAGCTGTACCAGAGATTGCCGGCCAGTTCCTCCAGCCGCATGAGGCGGCGCGGAATCTTGGGATTGACTTCAAGGGTATAGGTCGTGCCTCGGCTCATGGCTCAGTCCTGCGCGCGGATCTCTCTCCGCTCAAATGATGGAGATATCAGACCTGTGCCGGCAACACGAACCAGCGGTCACGATAGTATTTCAACTCGTCTATGGACTCGTAGATGTCGGCCAGGGCCTCGTGCTTGCTGGCCTTCTTGAAGCCTTCCGCCAGCCCCGGCTGCCAGCGCTTGGCGAGTTCCTTCAGGGTGCTGACATCCAGGTTGCGATAATGGAAGTAGGCCTCCAGCGCCGGCATGTGGCGGGCGAGAAAGCGGCGGTCCTGACAGATGGAGTTGCCGCACATGGGCGACGTCCGCGGCGGCACGTGCTGCTTGAGGAAGTCCAGCATGTGCGCTTCCACCTGCGCCTCTGAAAGCGGCGATGCCTTCACCTTGTCGATCAAGCCCGATTTGCCATGGGTGCCCTTGTTCCAGCTGTCCATGCCATCCAGAACGCCATCGTCCTGGTGGACCACCAGGACCGGAGCCTCCGCGACGGTGTTGAGCTGGGCGTCGGTCACCACCAGGGCCACTTCCAGAATGCGGTCGGTGTCCGGCAGCAGACCCGACATCTCCATGTCGATCCATACCAGGTGCAAGGGATTTTGCGGCATAAGGATGGGCGGAATGACGAAAAACCTATTGTGGCACAAGATGGCCCGCCAATCTGGCGCAAAGGCCTTGCTGCCTCCATAATGACGGCTGCCCGACCGTTGGAGATGTTCATGCGCTGGCTTCCGCTTCTCCTCTTTGTCCTCCTCCCCGCCTCCGCCATGGCAGCTGCCGTCGGCAATCCCAAGATCGGCCAGCAGCTGGTGGAAAAATCCTGCATCCAGTGCCACGCCTCCATGTTCGGAGGCGACGGCAGCGGCGTCTATACGCGCCCCAACCGCATGGTCCACAATCTCAAGCAACTGGCCGCGCGCGTTGCCCTCTGCAACGCCAATACCAGCACCGGCTGGTTTCCCGAGGAAGAGCGCGACGTGACCGCCTTCCTCAACCAGCAGTACTACCATTTCAAGCAGTGAGCCGCACGGCGGCCGCTCTCACGCCAGGAACAGACATGTCAGATATCGCCCATGAACTCGCGCGCAAGAAGTGCGCCCCCTGCGAAGGCGGCGTCGCTCCGCTGACCGATGCGCAAATCCGCCCCATGCTCAAGGGATTGTCGGGGTGGACCCAGGAAGGCATCAAGATCTGCAAGGAATACAAATTCAAGAACCACTTCGAGACGCAGGCCTTCACCAATGCGGTGATGTGGGTCTCGCACCGCGAGGACCACCATCCCATGCTCCTGGTCGGCTATAACACCTGCCGGGTGGAATATTGGACCCATGCCATCGGCGGCCTGTCGGAAAACGATTTCATCTGCGCGGCGAAAGTGGACGCCCTTTTCGAGATCTGATTTCCGCTGCCTGCGCGCCCAGTTTCCCCCGCCACGGAGCCCTTGTCCGCACCCCTCCTCCCCGGCCGGGTCGTTTCCGCCCACGGG
This sequence comes from Pseudomonadota bacterium, assembly GCA_021780975.1. Taxonomy (GTDB): domain Bacteria; phylum Pseudomonadota; class Gammaproteobacteria; order Burkholderiales; family Thiobacillaceae; genus JAJXXS01. The sequence continues at coordinate 3,247 of JAJXXS010000064.1, read as the reverse complement.
CGTAGCTTCGTCGTCGGCACCTCCCATGGTCCGTTGCGCTGCGCGGTGCGCGGCCGGCGCGCCGACATCGTCTGCGGCGACCGCGTCGAGGTGCGCGCCACGGGGGGCGGCACCGGCGTCATCGAAACCCTGACGCCGCGCGAGAATCTCCTTTCGCGCGCAGACGCCTTTCACCACAAGGCCATCGCTTCCAACATCGACCTGCTGCTGGTGGTGACCGCCGCCGAGCCGGAGTTCTCCCTCGATCTGGTTCAGCGCTGCCTGCTGGCAGCGGAAGTCCAGGACATCGCCGCGCTCATACTCGTCAACAAGGCCGACCTGCCGCAGCACGCCGCGGCGCTCGCGCGCCTGGCTCCGCTGGCGGCCATCGGCTATGAGGTGCTGGGGGTATCGGCCCATGGCGACCTGAGCGCCCTGCGTCAGCGCCTGGCCGGCAGGACCACCCTCATGGTGGGACAATCCGGCATGGGCAAATCCAGCCTGCTCAACACCCTGGTGCCGGACGCCGCCGCGCGTGTGGCAGACATATCCAGCGCACTCAACAGCGGCCGCCACACGACCACCCACACCGCCCTGCACGCGCTGGACGCGGATAGCTGGCTGATCGACTCGCCCGGGCTGCAGGAATTCGCCCTCGCGCAGCACTCGCTGCCCGAACTGGAGCATGCCTTTCCCGACTTCCGCCCCTACCTCGGCCAGTGCCGCTTCCGCAACTGCCGCCACCGCAGCGAGCCGGGCTGCGCGCTCGTCGCCGCCGAAGCGGCGGGCCGCCTGTGGCCGGCACGGCGCGCGCTGCTGCTGCGCCTGCAGGAGGAGCGGGAGTTCGCCGACCGGCAACGCTGACCCAGAATGAAAAACGCCGGTGTCCCTGCCTGGGGCACCGGCGTCGGAATTCGCGGAACCGCCCCGGGTCACGGAGCGGGCACGACGTTTACAGCAAAGGCACGATCAAGAGCGCGACGATATTGATGATCTTGATGAGCGGGTTCACCGCAGGTCCGGCGGTATCCTTGTAGGGATCGCCCACGGTGTCGCCGGTCACCGCGGCCTTGTGGGCCTCGCTGCCCTTGCCGCCATGGTTGCCCTCTTCGATGTATTTCTTGGCGTTGTCCCAGGCACCGCCGCCGGTGGTCATGGAAATGGCGACGAAGATGCCGGTGACGATGGCGCCCAGCAGCATGCCGCCCAAGGCCTTGGTGCCGGCCCCGGGACCCATCAGCCAGGTCATCACCACGGCCAGCACGATGGGCACCAGCACGGGCAGCAAGGAGGGGATGATCATCTCCTTGATGGCGGCGCGCGTCAGCATGTCGACCGCCTTGGAGTAGTCGGGCTTGGCCTTGCCCTCCATGATGCCGGGGATCTCCTTGAACTGGCGACGCACCTCGATCACCACCGAGCCGGCCGCGCGACCCACGGCCTCCATGCCCATGGCGCCGAACAGATAGGGCACCATGCCGCCGATGAACAGGCCAATGATGACGGCGGGGTCGGACAGCGAGAATTCGACCAGCTTGCCGGCATGCTGCAGCGCATGGGTATAGTCGGCGAACAGCACCAGTGCCGCCAGGCCGGCGGAACCGATGGCATAGCCTTTGGTGACCGCCTTGGTGGTGTTGCCCACGGCGTCGAGCGGATCGGTGACGTTGCGCACCGATTCCGGCAGGTCCGCCATCTCGGCGATGCCGCCGGCGTTGTCGGTCACGGGACCGTAGGCGTCCAGAGCGACGATGATGCCGGCCATGGACAACATGGCGGTAGCGGCGACAGCGATGCCGTACAGACCCGCCAGCGCGTGCGCGCCGAAGATCGCCAGGCACACGGCGATGACCGGCAGGGCGGTGGCGCGCATCGACACGCCGAGACCGGCGATGACGTTGGTGCCGTGGCCGGTGGTGGACGCCTGCGCGATATGCCGCACGGGACCGTATTCGGTCGCGGTGTAGTACTCGGTGATGAGCACCATCGCTGCGGTCAGCGCCAGGCCGATGAGGGTGCAGCCGTACAGCGCGTTGACGCTGTATTGGCCGTTGTCCGCCATCAGCCATTGCGTGACCGGATAGAACACGATGGCTGCCAGCACGCCGGCGACGATGAGGCCGCGGTACAGGGCGTTCATGATCTTGCCGCCCTCGCGCGCGTTGACGAAGAAGGTGCCGATGATGGAGGTGACGATGGACACGCCGCCCAGCACCAAGGGATAGATCACCGCATGCGGGCCAGCGGCGCCGAGCACCAGGCTACCGAGGATCATGGTGGCCACCAGCGTCACGGCATAGGTTTCGAACAGGTCGGCCGCCATGCCCGCGCAGTCGCCGACGTTGTCGCCGACGTTGTCGGCGATCACCGCCGGGTTGCGCGGATCGTCCTCGGGGATGCCGGCTTCCACCTTGCCCACCAGGTCGGCGCCCACATCCGCGCCCTTGGTGAAGATGCCGCCGCCCAGACGCGCGAAGATGGAAATCAGCGAACCGCCGAAGGCCAGGCCCACCATGTGGGAAAGCTCCGGCACGCCGTCAGGCGACACCGCCACCAGGTAGGCATAGAAACCCGCCACGCCCAGCAGTCCCAGGCCCACCACCAGGAGCCCAGTGACGGCGCCGCTGCGGAAGGCCACGTGCAGCGCGGCATTGATGCCGTTGCGCGCCGCCTCGGTGGTGCGCACGTTGGCGCGCACCGAGATGTTCATGCCGATGAAACCGGTGGCGCCCGAGAGCAGCGCCCCGATGGCAAAGCCCGTCGCGGTCTGCCAGGAAAGAGCGAAGCCGATGATCACCAGCAGCACGACGCCGACCAGGCCGATGGTCAGGTACTGGCGCTTGAGGTAAGCCTGGGCGCCCTCCTGGATGGCCTGGGCGATTTCGCGCATGCGGTCGTTGCCCGTTGGGCGCGCCAACACCCAGCGGGTGGAGATGATTCCGTAGATGATGGCCAGGATGCCGCAGGCCAATGCCAATAACACTCCGGTGTTCACAGCTTTTCCTCCTTGTGTTGTGATACGTGCAAAGAACAAAAAAAACGGCGGTTCTCGCCGCCGTCTACATTTCGCTACTCTCTCCCCAGGGCCAGACCGCCCTCGAAGCGCGTGCCCGGCTCGAAGCCGAACACACGGTCCAGTTCGAGCTCGCGGATCAACTGATCCACCGCCTCCTGCCCATGCTCCTTCTGCACTTCCGAAAGGATGAGCTTGGCGGAATTGGCATTGTAGAAGCTGCCGAAATCCGCCTGGATCTTGAGCAGCTGGCGC
>JAJXXS010000205.1 GCA_021780975.1 Pseudomonadota bacterium | reverse complement strand
GATTGTGCAGCACCCGGAGGTATCCCAAGGCTGCGACGTCCAGGAAGGGATAGGGATAATAGCCGGTCGCTGCACCATGCACGGCCACGTAGGCGCCATAGGCAACCGGATAGAGAAGCCAGGCAAAGGCATGTCCCCAACGCAGGTGTCCCTTGGGAACGAAAGCCAGCCAATAGATGATGCATGCGGGTGGGAGGACGTAGTGCATGAGCGCCTCGACGATCAGCTGCAGCCCGGTCGGTTCCCAGAGCTCGCGCAGGATGCCCGCGTAGACCACACTCACGATGCTGATGTAGACGGCCAGCGCGCTGGCGCCTTGCGGCCGGGTGAGCATGCGGGGCTCGCTTCTGCCCCAGGCCCACAGGGTCATGGCGGCAGCGACCAGCAGGTTGGTGAGATTGGTGAAGAAACTCAGGAAACCGGCGACTGCATGGACCACCCCGGCGGGTGTGGCCGGGGCGGAGTGCAGGGCGAGGCCCAGCTGCGCGCCGAGGGCGAACCAGCCGGTGATTGCCGCGGCTGCGGCGTAGATGCGTTTTGCGGACACGGGTTTGCCAGAAAGGTCAGCAGCCATAGTTTATCTGCTGACGCGCGTTCGGCCGGCGCGCGCCGCCGGGCAGGCACCACTACCAGATCGAGGGCGACCACTCCTGGGCGCCGCCGCCTTTGAGTTCCCCGATGCGCACGATCTTTTCGGATTTGTACCAGTAGGGCGGAATGGGAATGTTGAGCGGGGCGGGCGATCCGTCGAAGACGCGCGCGGAGAGATCGTAGCGCGAGCCGTGGCAGGGGCACAGGAAACCGCCCGGCCAGCCGGAGCCGAGCGCTTCCGGCTGCGGCATGAAATTGGGCACGCAACCCAGATGGGTGCAGATGGCCACGGCGATGAAAATGTGCGGGTTGAGGGAACGATAGTCGCCGTTGACGAACCCGGGCAGTTGTTGTTTCTCTTTCGAATCGGGGTCGCGCAGCAAGGGATGGTTCTTCGGTAGCGTCGCGAGCTGGGCATCGGTGCGGTGCAATACCCAGATGGGGCGTGAGCGCCAGACCGCGAGGATCAACTGGCCTGGCTCGAGTCTGCCGAGATCCACGTCGATGGGCGCGCCTGCGCCGATGGCGGCCTGGCTGGGTTCCATCGAATCGATGAAGGGCCAGGCGGCGAGAGCGATGCCGACGCCCCCGACTGCGCCTGTGGCCGCTACGAGAAAGCGGCGCCGTCCATGATCGATGTCCGGCAGCGAGATCGATTCCATCCCCGTCCTCCTTCCGTAAGGGCGAACAAAGTGTGGTCTTCAATTCCCACACAGGGTGGATGTCATTTGCGCCACATAGTTCCGAAGGAGCGCGTTGGGTGGGGGTGTCTCAGTCTGCCAGGATCAGGGCGGCGGCGACACGGCGGCCTTCGCTGGCGAGGATGTTGTAGGTGCGGCAGGCTGCGCCCAGATCCATGACTTCCAGGCCGATGCGGGCGTCGCCGAGGCGGCGCGACAGCATGGGTGGCGGGAAACGCAGCCGGCTGCCGGTGCCGAGGAGGACGATTTCCGGGTCGAGGGCCAGCAGTTTTTCGAAATCCTCGGCCACGAGAGCGGCCACGTTGGCCACCCCCCACTGTTCAAGCATGCGGTCCGGGCATACCACAAGGCTGGGACCTGCCAGGCGGCGCTCGCCCACCTGCACGAAGGCGGCGTCGTAGGCGGTGATGAGGTTTTGCAGTCCGGGATTGGAGAGGTGCAGTTTCAAGGGCTTAGGTTTGCCGCTGGGGGTGCGGTCAAGTAGAATCCACCACTTTCGAATGCCCTGATTTTACGGCCTTTCCGACCTGCCGGCGATTGCCATGCCCGATAAGCCCAGCCTGCGCCCGGTGCGCAAATCCAGCAAGCTAGACAACGTCTGCTACGACATCCGCGGCCCGGTGCTGGCGCGCGCGCGCCAGATGGAGGAGGAGGGCGGGCGCATCATCAAGCTCAACATCGGCAATCCCGCGCCCTTCGGCTTCGAGGCGCCCGAGGAGATCATCCAGGACGTCATCCTCAACCTGCCAAACGCCTCGGGCTATTCCGATTCCAAGGGCCTCTTCGCCGCGCGCAAGGCCATCATGCACTACACCCAGGAGAAGGGCATCCGCGGCGTGCAGATCGACGACATCATCATCGGCAACGGCGTGTCGGAGCTTATCGTCATGGCCATGCAGGGCCTGCTCGATGCCGGCGACGAGGTGCTGGTGCCCGCTCCGGACTACCCGCTGTGGACGGCCGCCGTCACGCTGGCCGGCGGCACGCCGCGCCATTACCTGTGCGACGAAGGTGCCGGCTGGCTGCCCGACCTGGCGGACATCCGCGCCAAGATCACGCCGCGCACGCGTGCCATCGTCATCATCAACCCCAACAATCCGACCGGCGCGCTCTACCCCACGGACCTGCTGCAGGAAATCATCGCCATCGCGCGCAGCCACCAGCTCATCGTCTATGCCGACGAGATCTACGACAAGGTGGTTTATGAGGGCGCCGTGCATACGTCCATCGCCTCGTTGGCCGAGGACGTGCTGTGCGTGACCTTCAACGGGTTGTCGAAGAACTACCGCTCCTGCGGCTATCGTGCAGGTTGGCTGGTGGTGTCGGGCGACAAGCGCCATGCGGGGGATTATCTGGAAGGGCTGACTATGCTCGCCTCCATGCGCTTGTGTTCCAACGTGCCCGGACAGTACGCCATTCAGACCGCGCTGGGCGGCTACCAGAGCATCAACGACCTGGTGGCACCGGGCGGCCGCCTGACGCGCCAGCGCGACCTTGCCTATGAAATGCTCACCGCCATTCCCGGCGTGAGCTGCGTGAAACCGCAGGCGGCGATGTACCTGTTCCCGCGCCTCGACCCCAAGCTCTACCCGATCGGCGACGACCAGCAGTTCATCCTCGATCTGCTGGAGGCGGAGCGCGTGCTGGTGGTGCAGGGTTCGGGCTTCAACTGGCCGACGCCGGACCATTTGCGTCTGGTATTCCTGCCCCATGAGGACGATCTGCGCGAGGCCATGAGCCGCCTCGCCCGCTTCCTGGAGCAGTACCGCAAGCGCCACGCAGTGGCAGCATGAAAATACGGAAAACCCTATGAAACCTATCCATGTCGGCCTGCTGGGCCTGGGCACCGTGGGAGGCGGCACCCTCACCGTTCTGACCCGCAACAGGGCGGAGATCGCGCGCCGCGCCGGGCGCGAGATCCTGGTCACCAAGGCAGCGGTGCGCAATCTGGAAAAGGCGCGTGCCATCGCGCCGGATCTGCCGCTGACGCAGAATCCCTTCGAAGTGGTGGACGATCCGGCCATCGACATCGTGGTCGAACTCATCGGCGGCCTGGAGCCGGCGCGCGCCCTGGTGCTGCAGGCCATCGAGCGCGGCAAGCACGTCGTCACCGCCAACAAGCACCTGCTGGCCAAGCACGGCAACGAGATCTTCGCCGCGGCGCAGGAGAAGGGCGTCATGGTCGCCTTCGAGGCGGCGGTGGGCGGCGGCATCCCCATCATCAAGGCGATCCGCGAGGGCCTCACCGCCAATCGCATCGAGTGGATCGCCGGCATCATCAACGGCACCACCAACTACATCCTCACCGAGATGCGCGACCGCGGCGCGAGCTTCGCCGATGTGCTCAAGGAGGCTCAACGCCTGGGCTATGCCGAGGCCGACCCCACCTTCGACGTGGAAGGCATCGACGCCGCGCACAAGCTCACCATCCTCTCCGCCATCGCCTTCGGCATCCCCGTGCAGTTCGAGCGCGCCTACACCGAAGGCATCACCCGGCTGACCGGCCTGGACGTGAAATACGCCGAGCAACTGGGCTACCGCATCAAGCTGCTGGGGATCACCAAGCGCACGCCCAAGGGCATCGAACTGCGCGTGCATCCAACCCTGATTCCGGCGCGCCGCCTCATCGCCAACGTCGACGGCGCCATGAACGCCATCCTGGTGAAGGGCGATGCGGTGGGCCCCACGCTGTATTACGGCGCCGGCGCAGGGGCCGAGCCCACCGCTTCGGCCGTAGTGGCGGACCTGGTGGACGTCACCCGCCTGTCCACCGCCGATCCGCACAACCGCGTGCCGCACCTCGCCTTCCAGCCCGACTGCCTGGCGGCCGATCCCATCCTGCCCATGGGCGAGGTGGAGACTGCCTATTACCTGCGCATGCGTGCGCTCGACCGCCCCGGCGTGCTGGCCGACATCACGCGCCTGCTGGCGGACGCCGACATCTCGATCGACGCCATGATGCAGAAGGAGCCTGAGGAGGGCGAGGAGGCGGTGGATATCATCATCCTCACCCATGTCGCCCTGGAGAAGAACGTCGACCGCGCCATCGCGCGCATCGAAGGCTTGCCGGCCATCTCCGGCGCCGTGGCGCGCATCCGCCTGGAGACCCTGGGCCGTTAAGCGGCGCGACGCACATGAAATACATCTCCACGCGCGGCCAGGCCCCGGCGCAGACGTTCAGCCAGATTCTCCTCGGTGGCCTGGCGCCCGACGGCGGCCTGTACATGCCGCAGACCTATCCTCAGTTCACCGCCAACGACCTGGCGAAGATGCGCGACAAGAATTACCGCGAGCTGGCGTTCGCCATCCTGTCGCGCTTCGTCTCCGACATCCCGGCGGGCGATCTGGAGGCGCTGGTCGACCGCACCTATGTGGCGCAGACCTATTGCCACACGCGGCCGGGCCAGAACGCCCACGACATCACGCCGCTCCTGAGCCTGGAGGCCGACCTGCATATTCTCTCCCTGTCCAACGGGCCGACCCTGGCCTTCAAGGACATGGCCATGCAGCTGCTGGGCAACCTGTTCGAGTACGTGCTGGCGCGCGCAGGCCGCGAGATCAACATCCTCGGCGCCACCTCGGGGGATACGGGTTCGGCGGCGGAATATGCCATGCGCGGCAAGCACGGGATCCGCGTCTTCATGCTCTCGCCCGAGCATGGCATGACCCCCTTCCAGCAGGCGCAGATGTACAGCCTGCAGGACGCCAACATCTACAACATCGCCGTGCAGGGCGTGTTCGACGATTGCCAGGATATGGTCAAGGCCGTGTCCAACGACGCCGCCTTCAAGGCGCGTTATCACATCGGCGCGGTCAACTCCATCAACTGGGCGCGCGTGGCCGCGCAGGTGATCTACTACTTCAAGGCCTGGCTCGCCGTCACCGAGGACAACCAGCAGGAGGTGAGCTTCGCCGTGCCCTCCGGCAACTTCGGCAACGTCTGCGCCGGCCACATCGCGCGCCAGATGGGCCTGCCCATCCGCCGGCTCATCGTCGCCACCAACGAGAACGACGTGCTGGACGAGTTCTTCAGGACCGGCGTGTACCGGCCGCGCGGCGCCGCCAGCACCTACCACACCTCCAGCCCGTCCATGGATATCTCCAAGGCCTCCAACTTCGAGCGCTTCGTCTTCGACCTCGCCGAGCGCGATGGCGACAAGGTGCGCATGCTGTGGAGCCGGGTGGAGGCGGGCGGCAGCTTCGACCTTAAGGCCGAGGGCCTGTTCGAGCGCGTGGCCGATTACGGTTTCGTCTCCGGCTCCAGCAGCCATGCCGACCGCCTGCGCACCATACGCGAGGTGTACGACCGCTACGGCGTCATCATCGACCCCCACACCGCGGATGGCGTCAAGGTCGGGCTGCAGCGCCGCGAGGCCGGGGTGCCCCTGGTCTGCCTGGAAACGGCGCTGCCGGCCAAGTTCGAAGCCACCATCGTCGAAGCCCTGGGGCGCCGCCCGGAGCGGCCGCGCGACCTGGAAAATCTGGAGAGCCTGCCGCAGCGCGTGCACGCCATGGCGGCAAGCGCCCAGGCCATCAAGGACTACATCGCCGCGCACGCCGGCTGAGGCAGGCTCAGGAGCCGCTGGCGGGCCGCGTGGTGAAGCGCCGGAAGAGGAATTTTTCCGTTTCCACCAGCAGATACAGCGCCCAGGCGAAGGCCAGGATGCCGGCCCAGGCGCGTGGGTCCAGAGCGGTGGTGGCAAACAGGCCCTGCATGGCCGGCAGATAGGTGAACAGCAACTGCACGGTGCCCAGCAACGCGATGGCCAGCCAGACATAGCGATTGCCGGTGAAGGCGGTGCGCCCCAGCGAGTGCGCGCGCAGGCGGCGGCAGTTGAAGAGGTAGAACACCTCGGCCATCACCAGCACGTTCACTGCCGCGGTGCGCGCCGCCTCCAGGCTTTGCCCGCGCGCCGATTCCCAGAGGAAAAAGCCTAGCGTGCCCAGGCCCAGCAGCAGCGACATGTAGAGCACGCGCCAGAACAGGTAGGCGTCCATGAGCGGCGCGGTGGGTGCGCGCGGCGGGCGGCGCATGACATGACCCTCG